>NZ_VIKY01000191.1:0-88234 GCF_009711925.1 Dolichospermum sp. UHCC 0352
TCTCCAAATGCTTCGCCCGTACAGTTGTTAGTTGTCAGTTGTCAGTAGGAAAAATCCTCTCCCCTACATCCCCTGCCTCTTGTCTGTTCCCTGCTTCCCTGTTCCCCGTTCCCTACTATAGACTAATGACTAATCACCAATGACTAATAACTAATGACTAGCAATTTAGAAGACCAACTTTTAGCATTACGACAAGAAGGAGAAACAGCGATCGCTGCTGCTGATAGCCTAGAACGCCTAGAAGAACTCAGAGTTAACTATTTGGGCAAAAAAGGGCAATTGGGGCTGCTGTTACGAAGTATGGGGCAAATGAGCGCGGAAGAACGTCCTCAGATTGGGGCGATCGCTAACACTGTCAAAGAAGCCATTCAAAACAGCCTTGACCAGCAACGCACAACCCTGGAATCTGCTCAAATTCTGGTACAACTAGAGGCGGAAACAATAGATGTCACCATGCCCGGTATTTACCGTCCCCAAGGTCGGATTCATCCCCTCAATGGCATTATTGACCAAACCCTAGATATCTTTGTTGGCATGGGTTACACCGTTGCCCAAGGATCAGAAATGGAAACAGATTACTACAATTTTGAAGCTCTTAACACCCCCCCAGATCATCCAGCCCGTGATATGCAGGATACCTTCTATTTACCAGATGGTAATTTATTGCGGACTCATACTTCTTCAGTGCAAATTCGCTACATGGAAAAGGAAGAACCACCTATTCGAGTTGTTGCCCCAGGTCGAGTATATCGCAGAGATGATGTAGATGCGACGCACTCAGCAGTTTTCCATCAAATTGAACTTTTAGCCATAGATGAAGGACTAACTTTTACAGACCTCAAAGGAACTGTGAAAATATTTTTACAATCAATATTTGGCGATTTACCAATTCGGTTTCGTGCCAGTTATTTTCCTTTCACCGAACCTTCAGCCGAAGTAGATTTACAGTGGAAAGGACGTTGGTTAGAAGTCATGGGTTGCGGTATGGTTGACCCCAATGTTTTAAAATCTGTGGGTTATGATCCAGAAGTTTATAGCGGCTTTGCTGCCGGTTTTGGTGTAGAACGTTTTGCCATGGTACTACACCAAATTGATGATATTCGCCGTTTATATAATAGCGATTTACGCTTTTTACAACAATTTTAATGCAGGGGTGGGGTTTCCCCGCCCTTAATAATCATGAACCAAAACTTAACCAACCAAAAATTTCTTTAACTGTTAATTCTAAATTGATATTTTCCAAAATTGGTAATTTATCATCACCTTCATATATTTCTATTTTTTGTCCAGGAAATACAGCTAATACACTTTCTTCCTCTGGATTTAATAACCAACCTAATTCAGTTCCGTGACGGGAACAATGCAATAATTTCGTTAATACTTTTTTCTGTGGTTGTTCAGGAGAAAGAATTTCTATTACCCAATCAGGATGAATTTCAAACCGATTAGCAATTCTCCCAGATTCAGTTTTGGGGATTCTTTCCCACCGGAACACCGCAATATCAGGCACAATGGTACTACCACCAAAGGTACAACGTAGTTCTGGGAAGGCATAAGCAATCTTTGGCGTTTCCGCTACTTGATTAATATTGGTACAAAATTTAATCTGTAGACGACTGTGTTCACCTTGTGGCATAGGTTTTTGTAGGATTTCCCCGTTAATAAATTCTGATGCTGGTTTAGTTTCTGGTAACTTGAGAAAATTTTCTAGTGTAATCTGGCGTTCAGTGGCTATAGTCATAATTGGTAACTAGAAAGCATAATTATATTATCAACGATAATGTTGAAAATTAGTTTTCGGGAAATATAGCAATCCTATTTGATTTGTGATAGCGTAGCGTGCCGTAGGTATACATTGCTAAAGTCAGATCCCCGACTTCTTAAAGAAGTCGGGGATCTTGTTGGTGATTGGGGGACTTTAACTTGTAGAGACAATCGCAGTTTTGATCTAACTCCGCTGCCAAATTTTAATGGTTTTATCCAAACTTCCACTAACTAACATTTCTCCAGAAGCAGTAAATGATAAAGCTGTAACTGTGTTAGCATGACCTGTAAATGTCCCTAATAATTCCCCAGATTGTAAATGCCACAATTTGATAGTTTTATCAGCACTACCACTGGCAATAATTTGTTCGTCAGGACTTAAAGCAACTGTATTCACACTATCTCGATGTCCTTTGAGAGTGTGAACTAATTCCCCAGTGGCTAAATTCCAAACTCGAATAGTTTGATCTTGACTACCACTAACTAAAAATTTAGCATCAGCACTTATGGCTAGGGAACTAACAATATGAGAATGACCCATCAGGGTGTATATTGGTTGTATATCTGGCAATTTTTTCTGATTGAGTGTTGAGGATGTTTCCCAAACTTTGATTTTGCGATAACTACCTGTAATTAAAATTTTCCCATCTTGACTTAATACCATTGAATGGGCTGCTGTATCATCTAAGGATAGAGTATTTTCAACTTGGCGATCGCGCAAATTCCAAAATAAAATCTTCCGATCATGGCCACCAGTCGCTAACATCTTACCATCAGGAGTAAACGCCACACAACGGACATCTCCATGATGTTTATGGAGAATATCAATTAGATCCAACGCCCCAGTATGCCAAATTTTAACGGTGGAATCTGCACCTACACTCACTAATGTTTGTCCGTCGGTGCTAAAAGCCAGAGAATTAACTTCATTAACATGATCAGAAATCACCCAAGGATATTCTGATAATGTCTCGATTAATTCACCTTTTGATAAATCCCATAATTTTGTTTCTCCCCTGCTACCACTAGCTAACATCGGAATTGTTTTGACATTTTTAGATCCGGCATCTTGCACTACTAATGTTTTGATAGCATAGGCTAAACAGTTAATACCTTTGGTATGTCCTTTCAGTGTTTGCCAGCATTCCCAATCACCAATAATCTTCTTTTGGGGATGATCTGATGGTAAGGTTTGAATGGTTTCTACCATCATTTTCTCATCAGTTATTGGCACATCATCTGGCTTACCACCCAGAGATTGTAAATACCAATTTAATCCTCCCGCATATAATAGACTACTGGGAGTTAGATAAGTTTTGGCGTTGGAAAAATCTAGTTGATTTGTGGGTAAAAAACCAGTAATTACAGTTTGTTTGTGGTATCCTAATTTGTTATTTCCAGGATAAAACAAACACAAGAAAATTAATACTTGGTGGTTACTGATATCTTCTTGACTAACAGACCAACGAATTTTATCTTTTTTAATACCGTTAAAACTTTCTCCATCTGCTACGTGAATTTGAATACTCACTTTTGGGTTATTAGCTAACAAATAAGTAAACTTACTTTCACTACGTAAATTTCCCTCATCATCCAAAACCATATTGTCTAAAGTGTCTTGTGGCACTTTTCTCACCAATTTTCCTAAGCGTTCTGTAATCATCCAATCAACAATTTGTTCACGGACAAGATAATCTTCTGCTTGACGTTGAAAATAAGTAGGAAAGGGAATGATCCAATCAGGATATTCAGGATATTCTGGTGGTATCGGTGGGGGATTTTTGGCGAGAATTTCAGCTTGCTGACGGGAACATTCGAGAATTTTTGTGAATGAATCCCCCGCAAATGCCATTACCTCACTGTGATAACCTTTAACTCGACTTTCTAAAAGAGAAAGATCCGCCGTTTTCGGTTTTTTCACCCGGTTTAAGA
The DNA here is from genome assembly GCF_009711925.1 of Dolichospermum sp. UHCC 0352. Classification (NCBI taxonomy): domain Bacteria; kingdom Bacillati; phylum Cyanobacteriota; class Cyanophyceae; order Nostocales; family Aphanizomenonaceae; genus Dolichospermum; species Dolichospermum sp. UHCC 0352. The sequence continues at coordinate 3,697 of NZ_VIKY01000191.1, forward strand.
AGTCAGTTTGTTGCGCTTTTAGTAAACTAATCCAATTCATCTGCATGATAGTGGCACACCATTGCATACCCAAGATAACTTATACTAATGGAATAATTACTCAATTTATAACTTCAGCCAAAATTCAGTAATCATCACAGTCTAATAGAATACAAAAACTAGCTGAATTTAATGGTAAACATCAACCCCTACGGTGATTAAGCACTGCTTAATTTTATATAGTAGGTTATAGAGATTTCGATGATTTCCCTAAATTCTAACTAACCTAACTAACAATTTACTGTTTCTCTAGAAACACTTCTGAGTAGAAAAATAGTAAGCATTCACTCGTCAGTCGTCAGCTAATACAGCTTTCCGTAAAACACGGGTAATTAAAAGAATGCAGAATTTAGAATTTAGAATTTAGAATTTAGAATTACGTTTTGCAACGGGGATTTTACCCCGACGCAAAACCCGCTGCTTGTAGAAGCAGGGGACTTTAACCCCCAAAGGTAAGTTAAAACTTCCTCTTCTTGGCTATTCCTGCTTTTAGCTGACTCCTGAATACTACTGAAAGATTTTTTACACCCTATCCGATTTTCAAACATCCTCTTATTGATATATTCAGCATAACTTTATTAAAACAATAAATAATATAATCTAGGACTTGACTATCATAAAAATAGTTGTGTTGTTTTGATTTGTGAGAAGCATCAATATTTGTCATCTACAAAACTTTAAGTTTATCTGGAATCAAAACTATCATAAAAATATTTGTTCTAATTTATGGTAAGCATCAATATTTGTTATCTAGAAAACTTTAATTTTGTCTTGAATCAATTTTAAAATTATGAATCATAAAAAAACACTCACCTCATTAGAAAAAATAATTCCTAATCAATTGCTAAATCAGATACAATATATTCATTGTAGTCTAGTTTCCTGGTGGATTTTGCATTGGGGAAGTCAGCCTTTAAATTTTTCTGAAAAATCAGCAATGGTTTTTTCTCCTCATCAAGATGATGAAACCTTTGGTTGTGGAGGCATGATTGCCCGCAAAAGAGAACAGGGAATACAAGTAGGGATAACTTTTTTAACTGACGGTAGAGGTTCTCATGGTTTAGATCCACTTATGCAAAATCAAGTTATCCAGATTCGTCAACAAGAATCTTTGATAGCTTTAGATATTTTGGGTGTGAACACTTCAGAGATTCATTTTTTAAATTATCAAGATGGCAGTTTGGCTGCTTTGAATATAGAGAAAAGGCAACAGATAATTACTGAGATTTCAGAATTACTAAATTTGTATCAACCTGGAGAAGTTTATGTACCTCACCGCAAAGATTGTCATCAAGATCATGAAGCTACTTATAATTTAGTGAAAGAGGCAATTATTCAATCTAAAATCACTACAGAAATACTTCAGTATCCTATTTGGGTATTTTGGCGATCGCCATTATTTATTCTGTTGAAGTTACAAGATATTGCAGCGGCTTATCGCTTATCAGTAACATCAGTAAAAGAGAAAAAACAAAAAGCTATTGCTGCCTATCCTTCCCAGCTTGAGATGTTACCTCGGGGATTTATTAACAGATTTTTATATTCGGAAGAAATATTTTTTAAATCCGAGTGAAGTTGTGAGTGGTAAGCATCTGAAGATTTGTTATCAATAATTACAGTGGAGAAAATTTAAATGCGGATTCTACATATTACTAATCATGTCCAAAAAATCGGTAATGGAATTGTTAATGTTGCTGTAGATTTAGCTTGTTTACAAGCAAAAAGTGGTCTGGATATTGCTGTAGCTTCTGCTGGTGGAGAATATGAAAAATTATTAGCAGATCACGGTGTTGAACATTTTCATCTCAATCAGTGTCGGACACCATTAAATCTCATTAAAGCTGCTGGGCATTATCGCCAAATCATTAAAGAGTTTCAACCGGATATTGTTCATGTACACATGATGACAGGGGCAATTTTAGCCGGTATTTTTCGCAAGAATCGAGAATATCATTTAGTTTCTACTGTCCATAATGAATTTCAACATAGTGCTATCCTCATGGGGTTAGCTGATCAGGTAATTGCAGTTAGTAAAGCAGTAGCTAATTCAATGATTAAACGGGGTATTCCACCTCGAAAGTTACGAGTAGTTAGTAATGGGACGTTAGGAAGTCCTCGACATAAAAAACTGGCAGATTATCAACCAGTAGAAATGCCACATCCATCTATAACTACTGTGGCGGGGATGTATACCCGCAAAGGTATTTATGAGTTAATTGAGGCATTTAAAATAGTTTCCTCAGACTTTCCGCAAGCACATTTATATTTAGTGGGAGATGGTCCAGATCGTTCGATATTTGAGGCAATGGTGCAAAATACAGGTGTTAGTAATCGCATTCATTTTGAAGGATTTCAGGCAGAACCGCAACGCTATATGTTAGCAACGGATATCTTTGTTCTGGCTTCACATTGCGAATCTTTTGGCTTAGTGCTAACGGAAGCGCGGGAAGCTGGTTGTGCGATTATAGCCAGTGATGTAGATGGTATTCCTGAGACTTTAGATTATAGTCAAGCGGGGATTTTAGTGCCACCCAAGGATATTCCAGCCTTAGCTAATACTTTGACACAATTATTGAGCGATCGCCAACTTTTAGATCAGTGGAAATTCCGCGCCCAACAAAATTTAGAAAGATTTAGTGCCGCAAGAGTGAATGAAGAAACACTAAATATATATCGTGAATTAATGAGAAAAGACAATATCATCAGAGTCATGGAAACCAGAGAATTAGCCAATCTTAATTAATTCTTTTTCGCTAATGTGCATCGCAATTCCTTTCTCATAATAGGCAGCTTCATTAATAAAGATTGGATAAACAGTAGAATTTCCTTGATAGAAAATTTCTTCTCCTGTGAAAGTCAGAAAAATAGGATCACCAGGATGTAAAGGTTCATAATCTTGAAATTGAAGTCGGGGGTGAATCATCGCCTGAATTTCCCCTACTTCATTTCTCGGATAATCAATCACACCAATTGATTTATAAACTGTTAGTGTGTTATTTTTGGGCAAATATTTTCCTTGATTATAGTCTTCAAAATAATCTAAAATACTATAAATAAGTTGTTCAGTCTGTTGAAATAATTCCGCATTTAAAATTCCCTGGGGTACGGCACCAACTTCAATCGCAAAACCCAAATCACACAAAGAACGCAGAAAACCACTACCTTGAGGTTGTTCATGAATATAAACCTTTACCAAAGGATTAACTGCACTCAAATCAGCCGCTAATTTCAGCAGAAAAGGATGCCAATTTCCCAGAATAATACATAATCCCATATTGGCAGTAGTCGTATGTACATCAACAATTGTATCTACAGATTCTTGATTTTCTGGTTGTAATATTTGCTGAATTTCTCGCGCCCTTAATTCTTCGTAACTTGAGATTTTTGAACTTGATAATTTATCTTGATTAAAGCAACGATTCAGATCCGTATCAATATATCTTGTCCGTGCAGCAATAGCTTTAGGATTACCAAGTAATGATAAAGTTTCAAAACTACCTCGATGAATTAAATGGGGATATTGCTGAAACTTTTTAACCAAGTAAACTCCCGTTAACTCATTACCGTGATTTCCCCCAACAATCGCCACCCGATGAATTTGATTCATAAATACCTCATTTATAAGCAACTTAGCTATGAAAGTGAACACATTCTATCAGTCCATAGCCTTTTGTGCTGAGATGCTGCATAAATAATTTTCTCACAGTCCAGATGCCAATAGCAAGAGGAAGGGAGTATAATTAATGATGATAAATTCTGAGATATTCTTTAAAAATGGGGGAAAGAGTATATAGTTTTTGATCATTTTCTAATTTGGATACTAAAAATCTTCTTGTTAATGATTGTAACCCGTTAATTATATCCATTGATGATAATGATAAAAGTTGTTTTATCTCATCTCTAGATATAGGTTGATCATTTTGACTGATTTTTAATAATATCTCTTTTTCAACTTCAGATAATCTCATCCATATTAAATCAAACAGAGTTTTAAAATCTTCTGTTAAAATTAAACTATTTTCTTTGATAAATTCGGCAACTTCACCCTCAAAGACATCTTTAATTAAAATACTGATATACTGTAAATATTTAGGATGACTTTCATATAAGTTAATTAAGTTTAACCAAGTTTCCTCATTTTTTAATCCTTGATTTTTTAATATCTCTGTAGCTGCACTATCTAAACCTGATAATTCTAAGGAATGAATTGGATAAAGTTCACTATCTAAAGAAATCATTTGTTGGCATTTTTCCTGACTGATGAGAATTAAACAACTTTCATGTTCAATTTCTGTAATCATTTGTAAAAAGGTTTTGTAATCTTGATATTCAGGTTTATATTGTCCTGAATATTGTTGAGGGGTAAATATTTCTTCTAGGTTATCGAGAATAATTAAGCAGCGTTTTTGATTAAATAATTCTAAGGATTGATTTAAGAAGTTATTGGTATTGATATCTTTGCTATTTACATTTAATTCGGTGAGTATTTCTGTAAGGATAGAATTTAAAGAATTAGATAATTTAAGATTTTTCCAGATAATTACATCAAATGGTATTATGTGAGTATCAAGAAAGTGTTTCACTAATGTGCTTTTACCAATACCGGAAATTCCCAAGATTGAGATTAAGCGAGTATTGGAGTTTTCTACCCATTTAGATAGGGTTGTTAGTTCATTGGTTCGTCCGTGAAAATGGGTTATTTTTAGTGATTGTTTGAGGTTAATATAAGATGTTTTTTGTTTGATTTTATCTTCATAATTAATTGCTTGTTTTTGATGATCTGGGTTATTTGGACACCAATTCACATGATTTTTGATTCCTATCCCAAGAATTTGCTGATTAAATGAATTTGCTAATCTTTCGATAGACCAACGAAAATTAGATTTAGTAACATCTTCACCTAATTCTTTTCCCAGAATTTTATATAACTCACGACTAACATTTCCAATATGATTTTCGCTTTCATAGCCAAATTCATCGGCAATGTCACTATAGATTTTACCGTGCCAAATGCCTTGAACAGCACTTCGTTGTAAGTCGTTCAGGTGGTTTCCGGTGTGTTTAAAGACTAATTCATCAACTATTTGTAACACTTCTGTAACAGTCATAAATGCCCGTATAGTTAGGATTACAGCTATTTTAGCCTAGTCTGGGGTTGAATTATCAAGGGTTTTCAAGGGTTTGGATTAATATTTTTTTACAAAATTGGGTAGGAAATGAAGTATTTTAGCAGTATTAAGCTTACTGTGCTTGTGCAATAATTATGCAAAGACAAGGCAAGTGACAATTACCAAACTTATATACTGATAGAAATTACCAGAAGAGGACAAGTGAATCAGTTTAAAACCCTTATTTATGAACAAGAGTTAGAACACATTGCAGGATGGGTTCAAGAATATCCCAACTTAGAAACAGGTGGAGATTTATTTGGCTTTTGGACTCATTCAGGTTTTCCTGTTGTTCAGTTTGTTCTAGGTCCTGGAAAAACTAGCAGACATAATCAAACTAGTTTTTATCAAGATAGAGAACATTTAATTAAAGCAGGAGAAATTCTCAGACAGAAACATGGCCTTCAGCATATTGGAGAATGGCACTCTCATCATCAGATGGGATTAGCACGACCTAGTGGGGGTGATGAACAGACTGTTTTTAACGCCTTAAGGCAATACAACTTTCCTAAGTTTTTGCTATGTATTGCTAATTTACATTCAGAAAGGGAAATTGTCGGAAGTAAATATATAGTTAATGTTGGCGCTTTTTTATTTACTCCTTCATCTCCTAGTTATCAAACAGGCTCTTGGGTAGTATTACCTGATAAAAGTCCAATTCGTCAAGGATTAAGTTTGGGCGATAATCCAAGTTTATTGAGGACTTGTAGACCTAATAAAAACTGGAACGTTTACAAAACAACATTAGAAGAACAAAGATTAATTTCTACTGAACCAATTGAAATATCCAACGATATATGGTATTCAACAAAGAGAGGTAAGGCTTTATTAAAAGAAATTTTTGATTTTTTAAGAAGCAGTTATAAAAACTGTGAAATGTTCCGTACTCCATCGGAAGAAATTTATTTTACATTTGAGCAAAATCCTAATGATAGATATGGATATGTAACGGCTGATAAATGGCGTGTTGATATTCCTAATAATTTCCCTCAATCTTCACCGAAAATAAAGCTTAATGAGCGTCCATCATCGGAAATAAAAGATTGGAATGGAGAGTCTCAAGTTGTGAGGCAAATCGAAGCTTGTATCCAAAGATATTACAATGGTGAATGGAGTAAATAATCATGTCATGGAATCAGTTACAGCGTCAAAGGTTAGCATTGGAAAAGGAAATTCTAAACACCTATTTTCCTCAATTTAGCTGGATTAACCCCATTGATTCTAATAATACAAGAATTGAAGGAGAAGTAAAAACCAATGTAGGTAATGTCTATAAACTTCGAGTTTATGTTCCTTCTGATTTTCCTAACTCTTTACCAGATATGGTTGTTATCTATCCATATCCGTTAAAAGGTTATCAAGGACAAGATATGAAACGACATGAAACAAGTAGTAGTATGCACACTTTAACTCCCAGAGATGGGTATTTGAAGATTTGCCACTATCGAGATTGGTTGCCTAATATAACTTTATATAAAGTTGTTCTTAAAGGTCGTATTTGGTTAGAAGCACTCGAAGGACACAAAAGAACAGGTCAACCAATTGACGCTTTTTTATCACATATGCAGTAAACACAAGATTAAGAAAAAAGCAAAATTATGAGTCAAGCAGAATCTCAAGAAGTTCAAAATTACTTACAAAGAACAGTTCTAGCAGGAGAGACTCCTGAAGATCAAAAACTAGTTTTTGACCCTACAACGGGTGAGTTAGTTGTGCAACAAAAGAATGAAAGACTACCTAATCCTGATGCAGTAGTAGCTGATAACATTGCTGAGGAAGGTTTTTTTGGAGAAACTTCTTTTGTATATCTCCACAAAAAGATTACATTGTTTAGTCAAAAAGAAGTGAATTTAATATTATGAGTGAAGAACAAATGCAAGAATTCATAGAAGTCATAAGGGGTACTGTTGAAATAGTTGAAACTGCCCTAGAAGTTACAAATGTTATTCAAGAAGTTCATAATTTTCTACAAGAAACTGTTCTGGGGGGAAAAACACCTCCAGATCAGCAACTAATATTTGATCCTATGACGAGTGAGTTAGTTGTGCAAAGGAAGAATGAAAGACCATCTAATCCTGATGCTGTAGTAGCTGATAACATTGCTAAAGAAGGTTTTTTTGGAGAAACTTCTTTTGTATATATGCACGAAGACCAAATTTCAACTATTTATCAAAGGTGGAAAGTATCCCAAATTAATCAAGTGCCTGCAATAGCTTTTGGATTTGATGAGGGAGAAGTATTTCATGTATATACCTCACAACCTAAAGCTCATTTTGCAGGTATTCCTGTTACTTCAATTATTCAATTTTTACCACAGTTTGGAAATAATGATGAAGTCTTGAATGTGGTTAACGAAATTGTCAATACAAGACTATATCAACATGGAAAACCATCTTATAATGTTATAGTTTTATTCACAATTGAAGGAGATAAATTACAACATCGTGTTTTTATTAAGCAACCTGATGGGTATTTGGTTGAAGGAATTGTAAAATTTATTCCTGAGCGTTCTGAGCTTTATTCCAGAAGCCAAGGTTTGCTAGAAACTTCATTGCTTGAAGATTTCAAGGTTGGAATAGTAGGATTAGGAAGTGGTGGTTCTTCCGTAGCAATAGAATTGGCTAAAGCGGGAGTTGGTAATTTTGTCTTAATTGATTTTGATCGCGTAGAGTTAGGAAATGTAGCTCGTCATACTTGTGGAACAGGTGATTTAGGACGTTATAAAACTAAAGCTGTTCGAGATTTATTATATGGCAAAAATCCTTATCTCCAAGTAGGAACTGCTGAAATAGATATTAATACTAATCTAGATCAGACTAAACTTTTACTCAAAGATTGTGATTTAATTATTGCTGCAACTGATAATAATCGTAGTCGCTTTAATCTCAATAGTATTGCACTGGAATATAAAATACCTACTATTTTTGGGAGAGCGTTAACTCGTGCTTGTGGTGGAGATGTTTTAAGAGTTCGTCCTTTTGCAGGACCTTGTTTAGCCTGTGTTTTTACTAAGGATTTTTTGGAATCTCGTCAAGAAGAAGTTTCTCAGTTTCGACAAGCTAGAGAGGATAATCCTGCTTATGTCCCTGATGATGAATTACAAGCAACCGTTCAAGTAGGTTTATCTTCTGATATTTTGCCTATATCAAATATGATTGTTAAATTGGCATTAGTTGAATTATCTCGTGGTAAAGATAGTGGTATTAAGTCTTTAGAAGAAGATTTAATTGCAGATTTTTATATTTGGGCTAATCGCCGAGATAATACTTATGAAAGTTGGCCTAAGATGGAATATGGATCAAAAACACCTTCTGTCTTACGTTGGTATGGGGCTAAATGGGAACGTAATTTATTCTGTGCAGTTTGTGGAGAAAGACAAGATACAATAAACGGTGATGATAGCTTTTTTGGATAACTAATTTCAAATGTTAGGATTATTCAGATTAGATATAAATTCGGTTTCAAATTTTTATATATGGGTAGGGGTTCAGCAATGCTCATTGGTGTCAACTTAACGTAAAATCCATAGCCCGCCTGGGAATGAATTCCCAGTCTAATAGCAAAAGTCATCTGAAGATGACTGAATATCCTGAAAATCTTTAGTCTACTTTAGTAGACTTTGGTTATTAGCCCGGAAATTCATTTCTGGGCGGGTGTGGAAGCCAACAGATCAGGCATTTTTAGCCTAAGTTGACACCAATGAGCAATGCTAAACCCCTACGTTATTTTTTTATAAAAAATGCTATAATCATCTCAAAATTACAAAATTGCATGAAAATCACTCACTATGTCTTCTATAGAAGTCACACAAGCAATTAACCAAATATCAGAATTATTCCATCTAGCGTTAAACGGAGAAGAAATTATTATTACCGAAAATCACCAACCATTGTTAAAACTAACTGCACTCAAATCTAAATCTCAACGTCCTCCTTTATTTGGTACAGATAAAGATATTATTTCTATTGCTGATAATTTTGATGCCCCATTAGAAGAATTTGCAGATTAATCATGTAAGTTAGCATTTTTTATTGTTTATTTAACCATCCTTCTAAATTAGGTATCTTACTAAAATAATTAATTCCCAAATTAGCTAATATCTGTTGAATATTAGTATTACCAAATTCCTTAGTATTCTCACTAAAAAAAGCTTTGTTAATTGATAAATTATTTTCAGCATGAGCTAAAATAACCTGTAAAATAAAATCATCTCTTTTTTGATTTTTCCCAGGTAGCAAAGGATTAGTTAAAGTAGCTTCTAACATTTTAATGCTTGGTTAAATCAATTCACAATGATTTTTTAAATATTCGAGAATATTCAAAAAACGCTTTCTAAAATCTCGTAATACTTTTCCATAATCAATCAAACAAAGTTCTAAATAATTGGCAAAAGATTGAGAATTAGTTAATCCTTTATTTCTCTTACCTTCATTCATTTCTATTTGAATAGTTTGAGAAAAAGATTGACTACGTTTTTCTTCTCTTTCTATCGCTACCAGGGTTTCCATTAAACAAATACTAGGAATAACAAATTTTAAGTTTCCTGAAGAATGATAGACAAAATCTTCTAATTCTTTGTTTCTTCCTTTGGCAATTGCCATAATTGAATTAGTTTCTAAATAAATAATCATAATAAGTCTAACTCCTCTGTTGTACCATCAAACAAAAGAGTAAATAAGCCAATTTCCTTCATTTCCTCAATGTAAGGAGGGGTTTCACTTTTCCAATGATAAGCTAAATCTCTTAACCATGATTGAGTTAAAGTTATTAAAGTAGATTGATAGATGATACCTTCAATACTGCCTACATCATAATGTTTTAAAACATTTTTTGTGTCCAATCTTGCTACTTCTGTAAAAGTCGGACTCTTAAAGATTCTCATGACATTAGAATTAACAAACATTAAAAAAGGAATATGCTGGTATTCTTCCATTTTTAAGATATTAAGATCCGGGGAAGAATACATAGCGGAAAATCTCACATCTATGATCAAAATATATTTATCATCTTTATCTTTAGCAGCAATTGCTGGTTGAAAATCAATTATAGTTGGAGGTTGTATTTTTAACATGGTATTTAACCTCTTGTTTAATAGTTTAACTACTTTTCATACAGGAAATATTTATACTAAATTCTATCACAAGTTATCAATAAAATGTGATCATAATAATTATAACTCCTCTGTGGTGTCATCGCACAAAGGAGCAAATAAGCTAATTTCTTTTATTTTCCCACCTTCAGGAGGGGTTTTAATTCAACTCTGCGGTCTGCTGTAGTATTTATGTCCGGCCATAGCCATTGCCAAAAATCCCCACATAATCATCCCCGCAATACTCAGCATCCCGCTATAGATAATTAACTGAGCGCAAGAACTGATACCAATAGCGCGGGCAGCACTGAGAAAACTATCAAAGCGACCTTCTGTATAATTACTAACCGTAACTAGCAGCAATACTAACCCACTAATATAGGGTATAGCACCAATCCAACCCAAGGTAAAAAACATATCTAAAATGCCGCTATCAATAACAATCACTTCTATTTGTCCAGTTTTTTCATTCACTTTCCAGATATTTCCAAAGCCGTTACCGACAACATTAGAAAGAGCTAAATTCAGGTTTCTGTCATAAGTTGCAGATCTATCTCTAAAACTACCATCTTCTTCCAGATTAGAAAAACTTTCAAATCGAGTGGTAATGACTTTAGAAAGCGGTTCAATAGTTACCAAGGGAATAACACAGATTGTCATCACTAAAATTATAGTAATTAATCGCATTTGAATCTGGGGTTTTACTGAACCAAAAATCATAATAATTCCTAATAACCAACCGCCCCAACTTGTTCGCACCTGGGAAAGTAAAAATGATAAATAACCCACAGCAGAAGCGGGGAAAATTAACGGACCGGTGCTGGTAAATAATAATAGTAATCCAGTCTGCATAACAGTTCCAAATGGTCCAGGTGAGTGTAATGTACTCCAGACGCGCATTCCAAAAGGAATTGGTTGTCCAGCACTGGTAAACATTTTCGATTCGATTAGCCAATATCTGTCCCATTCAGGAGCGACAACAAATTGATAGACACCGTAAGCACCAAGGATGAGTACACACCAAATAAATGTTCTTTGCAGATGTTGACGATAACTGGGATAATCTCGCCAATTAGAAAATAGGTGAAAAGCAAAAATTATCGGACTTAACCAATCTAAAAAACTCCGAACTACAGGGAGTGGTTGATTGTAAATTAAACCTATTAAACATCCATAAGAAACTCCTATAGCAGCTAAAAGAAATGGCAGTCCCCCTTGACGAAGACTGCTAGGTAGATGTTTTAAAAAGGTGAATATTGTCAGGAATACGACTAAATAAGGTGCAATTAACATTTGTCTGGTGGGGTCCCAGCCAATTTTATAGTCAACTAAACGAGTGATTAAGGGGGTGAGAAACCATATCCACCAGGTGAAGCCGATATAGTGAATGGGATGCCGCAAGTATAAAAACGCCGCTACTAGAAAAGCAGTGGCGGGAAAAACGAGGCGTAAACTACCTGTACTGGTAAAGTAGCAAGCTGTGATCAGGAGGATAAAAGCAAGAATGATCATCCAACTTTGGGCAGATCGATCTTGGGGAGAAAATTGTTCTTTTAAAACTGTATTGAAAAGTATTGGTTTGGAAATCATTCTCTATGTTTGCCTATTTTGTATTAGGAAGGAGTATTTAAAGAGGTATTGAACGCAGATGAACGCAGATGAACGCGGATAAAGATTCTTAACTCCTGACTCCTACAAGATGGTGATTTCCTATCTTTCTATATTTTTGATATCCTAACCATCTTCCTTGTAAGGATGCTCGCAATTTTTTACTGGCAATTTCTTTTTGTTGGGGAAATAATCTTAACCATTGACATATTCCTAAACTTTCTCTTGTGCCAACTAAAATTGACCAGGATAAAAATACAATTTGACGCAGGGGTGAAAGATGTTCTAATAAAATTAAGGTTTCGTTGTGGACTAGGTTAATTAATGCGGTGTCGTTAAAATTGTGGCGTTGATCTTCATCAAATCTTTGGGCGGGATAGTGATCTACTGCAATGCTGGGATCATAAATCATTTTCCATCCAGCGCGTTTGAGGGTGAGGGCAAAGGACATTTCAAAATGTACCTGTGCGCCCGTTCCTTGCATTCTGTCATCAAATCGCAATTTGCCGATCGCCTGGGTGCGAAAGCTCATATTCACACCTTTGAGAACATCAACTTCACGGGGTGCGCCTACTCCTAAGTGATGGTTGCCAATGACGCGCCCCCACCATTGCAATTTACCAACTATGGGACGGGAACCATTTTCTAATTTGTCTCCTTGATACACCCAATCACGACCACCTACGCCACCAATGGTATAATTAACGCTGAAGTGAGTATTAATTTTGGCTAACCAATCCGGGTGGGGGGCGGCATCATCATCGGTGATGGAAAGAATGTCTCCCTGTACTTGTGCTAGTCCGGCGTTGAGGGCGGCGACGACTCCCGGCTGGGTGACGGTGACAATCTGTAAGGGGAGGAGGTGGGGCGGAAATTGGTGGAGGAATTGCTGGGTTTCTGTGTCTGTATCTCTGACAACAACGATCGCCTGATCAACTGATTTAGTTTGCTGTTGCAGTGCTTTCAGACACCGGGCTAGGTCTTGAGGACGGCGATAGGTGGGGATGAGAACTGTGTTTCTCATGGGTGATTAACTCCTCAAATATATTTAGATAGGTTTGTGCCATTGTTGACCAGCTATGTTGCTCGGCAATAGTCCGGGCAATTTTACCCATTTGTTGACGCAGTGAGCGATCGCTATTTAACAACTCCAGCGCCTCTGCTAAAGCCTTAACATCATCACAATCGTCTAAAACGATGCCGCAGTCGGGATTAACTAAATCAGCCGCACCAGTAGTAGTGGCGGTAATCACGGGCAAACCTGAAGCCATCGCTTCAATCACTACAAGTCCAAAGGGTTCATAACGGGACGGAAACACAAATAAATCTGATGCCCGTTGAATTTGGGGCATATCATGGCGATAACCTAAAAAATGCACTCGTTCACTAATATTTAATGCTTTTGCCATTGCCGGATAAGGGCTATCTTGAGTACCACCGACAACTGCTAAATGTAATTTAGGAACTTTTACCAAAGCATGAAGTACAGTATCTAAGTTCTTCCGGGAAATCCGAATATCACCTGCAAATAATGCCAAATTAACATTTTCAGGCAACCCCAATGCAGTACGAGAACTGACACCAGGAGCAAATTCTTGTAAGTCTACACCATTAACAACAACCCGAATTTGTGAACGAGGTACACCAATATTTACTAATTCTTGGGCAACTTTTTCTGAGACAGCAATAATAATTTTAGATTGGCAAAAAGCTTGTTTTTCCCAATAAGCATTAGCCGCAGTAAATAACCATTGATATAACCCGTACAAATCTTTACGGTTATGGGAAATATGCACAGGCGATTTTAACCATGAACCATGCACAAAATGTACAGCATTCACATCAGTTGCCCCCATAGTAATCGCGCCATTGACTTTAATTAAATCCAAATTAGCTCGATTTTTACGCAACCAATCGGCACTTTTTTTAGCAAAGATGAAATTGCGAATAAATTCCGTAGGATACCTTGCTACTGGAATATAAATACAATTAACAGCATTATTTTCAGATAACTCTGGGGCAATTTCACTAGCTAATAATGTCAGATCATGACCACGACGAATGGCTTCTTGAGCGACTTCATAATTAACTCTACCTTGACCATCACCTTTTCTGATTTTGTGGGTAACAATACAAATTTTCACTCATAACCTCTTGTAATTGACTAAGTTAGGAAACTTTCCAAATTTTATTCGTTAAATTGGTAGGAATAAAACTAATAATTAAAGCGACTAAAGTGCGTAAGTTAAATTTTTGCTCACTTAAAGTTTGCCAAAAATAACGGCGAGCATCTGTAATTTTTTGATCTCGTAATAAGCCAATTCCTAAAGTTGTATTAGCTTCTAACCATTTGGTTTTAAAGTAGGAATTAAATTCTTGTAACTGTTGATCTTTCATAAAGGTTTGATAACAGAATAGCTCACTTTTACCTTTACGGATTTTTGCTTGAACATTGCGACTACCACTAAGCATAGTATCAGTTTGTTCATGCTCTCGATATTTAGTTAATTTTTCGGGAACATAGTAAACTCCATAGCCAGAAATACAGCAAAGATATGTTAAATATAAATCCCACATTCCGTCAACCTCTGAAGGAATATTATCCCAATTAAGCACACCATTTCTGATTACACAAGCAGCCGCAGTGGGAATACTTTTATCAATTAAGCCAATTTGAGTAAAATTTTCATGAACTCCAGGAGTGATTTGGTCACGTTTATAACTGCGGGTATTGTTTTCAGTGGCAGCAATATTAATTTTACTATCACCATCTATAATATATTGGTCACAAAATGCCAAAATTAAATTGGGATTTGCTTCTAAGTTGGGAACAAGTTTGGATAAAAAATCCTCATTCCACATATCATCATCATGGAGACTAGCCACATATTTACCTGTGGCAATTTTAAAACCATAAAACTGGTTAGCTAACATCCCAATATTTTCTTTATGTCGCCAAAATTTAATTCGTGAATCTGGAAATGATTCAACTAGTGCTTGGGGATTTTCAGAACTGCAATTATCAGAAACGATAATTTCTAGATTTTGATAAGTTTGTTGAACGGCACTATTAATTGCTTGTTTTAGATATTCTGGACGATTATAGGTAGGAATAATGACACTTACCAAAGGTTCGGAGGAGTTAATATTTAACATTGATTTTAGGATGAGAAGATAAACTAAGTAGGTGAACGGAAAAAAACCGTAGACGCGGAGCGGCTTCTCGAAGAGTAATATGTAACGAAAAGTAAAATCGCCCAAACCCTCTTCACTCTTGCCTCTGGTTACTGAGCGAAGTCGAAGTATTGCCTCAAGCCTAGTGCCATAACGACGATTTTCAATGCTAACCTACTTACTTTTAGTTGTTGTTTGTTTTTGGGAAACTATCTCTAAAAAACGCAAAGCTGTAGGGACAGGACTATAATTTTTAATTGCCCAACTTCTTCCTTCTTGAGCAATATATTCCAGAATTTCGGGATTTTCTGTAATTCTATCTATTGTGGCTTGAACATTATCTAAATCTACACCAATATAATGTCGCCAATTTTCAGGCATTACAGGTAAAGTAATCCCATATTTTTCAAAATCAACATGAAATGTCACACATCCTGCGGCTAAAGATTCCCAAAATCGCCAACTATCCCATTGTAGAATTGTATTTGACTGTAATTTTAACTTAGCTAAAAGTTGTTTAATTCCACGATTAATTAAACTACTAGGATCATTAGGCCAAGTAGGTACAAAGAAGCCACCAAAGCAAGTACAAGCAACAGATTCTTGCAGACGTTTATAATAATTGGGATAGTGTCTACCACCAGTTTGTAACCATTGTAGATAATGATATCCTGCTTGCGGATGATGATTTGGATCATCAACAAAGTTATTAATAGAGAGAATGTTTTCAATTTGAGGAATTAGCTTACTACAGCTAATATTTCTGACAGGATGTCCAGACTTCCAATGGCGAAAATTGACAAGAATCTGTTTTTTTCTAGCAGTAAAATCTGGTATGGTATTCAGTTCTTGTAAAATGCGATTACTCAGTCCAAAAACCCAAGGCTGAAAGTTATTACCATAGTTTAGTTTGCTATTAAAATGAGTTCTTAAAATCAAATCAAATTGTCTAAATTCTGGTATTTTATTGTAGGTTTTATTATTATCCTCACAATCCAAATAAACAGTAATATATTGACGCTGAGGATGAAATAAGTTCTTTGGTAATGGTTCTTGAATATGATATGAATTGGTTGTGAATATAACTATAGAACAATCATCAGGTGTCACATCTGCATGATGTTTAAAAAGATATTCTGATGTTTCTAAGGAATTTTGCCAATAATTGACATTAGAAAAAAATGGGATTCCCAACTCTTGAAAACCTTCAGCCAAACAAATTATTAAATGTTGAAATTTCTCTCCTATAGAAATATTTTCTACAGGATCACAATAAAAATAAATTTTAAGAGGAAACTTGAGGGAACGATTATTTGTCATACATTTAGCCTGATGATTGAGTAAATATTAAAGGTTTTATTTTTGATATTTAAAATCAGTGATGGTGTTATTTTTGAAGTCTACCAATCTCTGAATATAAATATCAAAGCAGTTTATTAGTTGATATTAAGTATCCTGTTTAGAAGTCATTTCATACTGCATTTGATGATATTCCCAAAGTTTACCTTGAAGTTCTAGGAGTTCTTGATATTTACCTTGTTCGACAATTCTTCCCTGTTCTAAAACTACAACTTTATTCGCTTTAGCAATAGTAGAAAGACGGTGGGCGATCGCAATTACTGTGCGGCCAACAGATAGCTTTTCTAAAGATTCTTGAATTAACCGCTCAGACACAGAGTCTAAAGCACTTGTAGCTTCATCTAAAATCAGAATTTCGGGGTTTTTCAGCAATGCGCGAGCGATCGCAATTCTTTGTCTTTGTCCACCTGATAACCGCACACCTCTATCTCCTAATTGCGTATCGAAACCTTCCGGCATTTCTAGAATAAATTCTAAAGCATTTGCCAATCGTGCAGCTTCTTTAATCTCTGTTGCTGTAGCTGTTGGTGTCCCATAAGCAATATTATTCCAAACAGAAGTATTGAAAATAAATGTATTCTGACTAACAACTGCTATCTGAGAACGCAGAGAGTTAATGTCAAATTTGCGAATATCAACTTCATCTATATAAATATAGCCATCAGTAGCATCATGAAAGCGCGGAATTAAATCCGCAAGTGTAGTTTTTCCAGCCCCAGATGAACCAATTAAAGCCGTCATTTCCCCTTGTTTAATGGAGAGAGTTATATTATGTAAAACTCGTTGATCAGGACTATAATCAAAATCTACCGACACTAAATCAATTGATCTTTTAAAACTAGGAAATCTGAGTGCGCCATTTTGAAAGTAGATTTTATCATCAGTTTTTAACAACTCCTTGATATTTTCCACTGCTCCCGCTTGGGTACTTAAAAAAGCCACGACTCCATTCAAATCTTGAGTCATAGGGATAATGCGGAACAGGACAAAAAAGAAAGTTAACAAAGCTGAAACTTTCATTAATCCTGTGGTTAAAGCCACAATAATCATACTAATTAGAATTAGCGTAGATATACTTTCAGCCAAAGGCTTAACTATCAAAGAAATCCAATAAACACTTTTCCACGTATTAACAATTTTTTCACTGGCTTGATAATACCGTTTTCGCTCAAATTCTTGAGTAGAAAAAGCATGAATTGTGCGAATACCTTCGATAAACTCTAGCACCCTAGCCGTAAAGTTATCATTAGCAGTAGTAATAGTAAAACTACGTTCTCTAATTTGTTTATTTAGAGTGGATAATGCCACCGCTAAAAGACTAAATAGCAAAATAGAAACTATAGTCAGTTTCCAGGAAAGAATAAACAAGGAAATAGAATAGACAATCAGTGTAAAACTTCTAGTGATTAAAAAAGCTAGTCCACCAAAAATCTGCCTAATTCTCTCCATTTCACTGGTGAGTGTATTAACTAATTCTCCAGATTTTTTATGACTAAAATAATTAAGAGTTTGAGCCTCTAACTGTTGAAAAATTCGTTTACGGAGATTATCTACTAAACTTATTTCACTAAACTGAATGCAAATCTGTCCTATATAATTGAAGGATGCTCGCATACAGGTTGTAACAACAATTAAAGCTGATATTCGATATAATCGCTCTGTTGCGGAAGCATTAATTCCTAAAATCAAAATATCAAACCAGCCTATTCCTGTTTTCACAGGTTCAGCCCCAGGAGTAGTTAAGCTTTGCAGAAACACCAGCAAAAATCCTAAACCAAACCCTTCAAAACTGGCAGCTAAAGCCGAAAATACGATAGCTAAAATAGCCACAACTCGAAAGTGTTTAAATTCTCGTAATATTACCCGATTATTTTGCCACAAACTTGTAGCTTGAAAGATTTTCACTGTTGACGGTAGAAATTTGGAATCCATAAAAATTTTGACCAATAATTTTGATAATTAAGCACAGAAGCATCAATCTCAAGAAAATAAATATGCTTACATAGGAGCGCGACGAATAAAACGACCAAGAGCAGAACCACAGAGAATTTCAAATTTCTGCCATAGTATTTTTGCCATTGAATAAAGTTGAATAGGTGTTTGACTATGTTGCCAATATAATTTATCAGTTATGGTGGGAGAGCTACCTTCTAAAGCACTAAGCAGCAGTTTTTTCCGCCAAGGTTTAATATTTGGAATTGTGGCGTGAGACATGATAGTACCACCAGGAACAAAATCCATACCGTCTGGTCCAACTGTACTTAAAGGATAATTAGTCAACATCAATGCTAAGTTTAAATAAGTCTGGTCTCCATAAAGATATGGGTAATGATGAAAGGTATTATCGTTATAAAGATCGTCTAAATTGGCATATCCTGCCATCTCACCCAATTCTTCTAATTGCTGCCAAAGTTTCAAGATAGATTTGTAATTTTTATGAACTCCAATGAAGCCACTATTGTAGTGATAATCTAACTCACGGTCACAAGTAAAACCATTGTTTTGAGCAAATTCTTTCCATGCTAACCGTTTAGGATGATTTGCCGGAACAAAATACCAAGAATCACCACAAAGAGCAATTCCCCGACTTACCCAATTTTCATAAAAATCCCACTCACATTTATTGACAATATCAGGATCAAAGTAAAATAAGGCATCAATATCTGGACAGTAATTTTCCCATAATTGGGACATAAAATCAGGTTTATAAAAACCTAGATGTTTTGGAGTTGTTAGCTTGACAAATCGGATTGCACAACCTTCACCTAAAGAAAACTCTTGATAACCATTTTCTGTTTTCAAAGACTTAGCCCAAGGTGGCACATTTCCCCGATAACCAGCCCAAATTATGCCTCGAAACCCGTGGTGATATAAGGAATTTACTAAAGCCCCCACACCATAATGATAGTCTTTTTCAAATACGGTACAAATCGCTGTTTGCATGGTAGTTTTTATTTTTTACTTAGGTACATAATTCATAGTTATCAATATGAGAACAGGAAGTATTCATCAATTAGATAAAAGCGCTTAAAAACACAGAGTGAATATATTTATTCTAAACTATAGGCAAATTAACCTTATTCTCTATTTGCCATGCACCGCTGAAGTTATGTTTTTGATTTAACTTTTTGCTCTGGGCTTCTAAGCTTAATTTAACCGCATCTTCTAAAGACAAACAACGATTATTAAGTAGGCAAAATTTTCCTTGAAATAGATTCAATCCATTAGATAAATTATTTAGAAAAAATGTACCTAATACAACAATTAAATTAGTCATTTCATGTTTAGCTGTTGGGCTAAATTTAATAGCTCGAAAAAGTTGTTTATTTTCTCCCACATACCACTCATAATCAAACAACAATTTGGGAGAATATATTTGAATAGTTATCAATCCTCCTAGTATGACTGGACTCATAAACAGCAGCAGAAATAAAGCCCAAGTCCAATCAATGATGATTCGTAAATTCCTGAAAATTTGATTACCTTTTTTTGACGATTTTCGATAAACAGAAATGTTTATAAATATCGGCTTATTAGCTTTTTGACAAGCATTTGCCCAAACTTTTAATAAAGAATCACCAATTTTTGGATCTATGCTCACTAAACTAACTGGAGAATGTTTTAAGCATTCTATTAACGATGCTTCATTTTCTAGTGCAGCTAAATGGGGCTGTGGCAATTTTTCAGAAGCTTTCACCAATAACTTTCCTCTCCGCCATTGCAAGGTACATGATAGGAAGTTAAAATTTTCAGATGACTGAGGTATAATAGAGTTATTATTTAGACTAGAAATGACTGAAATTGGCATAGATTAAAAGTGATAAAGTAGTAAAAGATTGACTTGATCTGTACGATCAGGAAATTAAAATTTTCTCAATCGTAAAAAATACATTAAAGATAAGCAGATTTAACTTTTATGACTAACCAGCGTTCCTCCTTGTAAAATTTGTTTATATTAAAATACATATAGGAATCCGCTTTGATTTCTGAATTTATTTGCTCTTGTCTTTGAAAGTTAGATGATGGGTTTCAATCTCTACAATATAAGACTCTTGATAAATAAATCATCAAGAAACAACTTCTTTATTCACTCTTTAAATAAATATTACTTTTTTCTTCACAATATTAAGATATGGTAAAATGAATTAATGGTAACTAAATAAAATTAACCAACATTTTGTGTTTATAAAACATCTTATAGTTTGCTTATCAGGTAAATAAAAATAACTCTAGAGCGGATTAGTTCCTCAACTTAGATCCCCCACTTCTTAAAGAAGCTGGGGATCTTTAATCTTGTTGTTCAAATGCAAAAACCCCTGTCAAGTGCAGGGGTAAATCTATCGTAGCTGGTTAAATATTGAGCAAATATTCTGGTTTATTCTTCCATTGCCGGTTGTAAAACCAATTGTTTTGGCTTGACATAAGGTACATAGGTGCTATCAGATGGAGATGCACCATTAGCCACAACACCAATCAAATTTAACTTACTCAACATCCTTGTGGCTTGATTAAGTTGGGTACGCGTTACTTTACCAATGCTGGCCATCATTACCACACTTCGACAAGAGGATGCTGTGAGCATAGCATCCACTAAACCAAGCACTGAGGGGGCATCTATGATTACCAAATCATAATTTTCTTCAAATGCAGCCATCAATTGGATCATGCGGGGAGAACTCAAAAGATGGGCAGGATCTGTCGGGATTGGTCCGGCTGTCAAAATATCAATGTAAGATGATCCAGAGTAAGGAACACTAATATGATTAGGCAGATTAACTTCACTTTCTAATAAACTGGAAAGTCCCTGTTCATTAGGAAGATTTAATTGTTTGTGCAGATTAGGATCGCGTAAATTAGCATCAATTAGTAAGACTTTTTTATGTAGACGAGCCGCACTCATGGCTAGACCTAATGCCAAAGCCGATTTACCATCATCTGGTAATGCTGATGTTACCATTAATGATCTTAAATCTGAGACTTTATTCAGCAGTTCGATATTTTTGTAAATGAGATCAAGTGATTCCCAGCGGGGAGAAGATTGTAATACTTGAATTGTCCAAGGAGCCAGAACTTCTGGTTTGCCAAATGGCAATTTGATCATTGATTCTCTGGGTCTGGCAGGTGGCAATTTAGGAGTTGTTCCTAATAAGGGGAGAGCAGCCTGTTTTTCTAATTCCGCAGTAGTATGTACAGCGTCATCAGCGGCTTCACGAATGAAGGCAGCAGCCCCTCCTAACATTAAGCCAATGACTCCTCCTAAGAGGAGATTCTGTCTCATGTTAGGCCCAGTTTGAGAACCTTCTTGTGGTTCTTCTACTACTTCCCAATTGAATCCACCCTTAGAAAGTTCCTGGCGTAATTTTTGTTCGGCTCTTAATAATTGTTCTAATCTTTCTCTGCTAAATTGTAGTTGGGGAAGGATGCGATTGTAATAAGCTAATAGAGAGGGAAAACGCTTGAGGTCTGCTTGTAATTCTTTCTCTTTTGCGGCTAAAGTTTGATCGCGGGCGGTTAATGCAACTATAGTAGTTTGCGTTTCTACCAATTGACCTGTGAGATTCAGATCAATTTGTCCAAGTTGTCCTTGTGCTAAAAGATTATCTCCAGAACTAAAGACAGGATTAGTGCTTTCTCCTAAAGTTCTGCTGACTTCTTTTTGTAAAAGTTGTTTTTGACTTTGTAGTTGTTCGTTCAATTTTTGAACGCCGGGAGTATCATCAGTAAAACGTAAGCGTTCTTGTGCTAAAGCCAGTTCGGTTTTTTGGATTTCGTTGAGTAAGCCTTGGTAGCGGGTAGACTGACTCAAACGAGAAGAAACTAAGGCGTTTTGTGGAGAACGATTCAGTTGTACTTGCAAAGATTTTTGCTTTGCTAAAGCTTCTTCATACAAAGAACGAGTTGCTTGTCGTTCCTGTTGGACAGTATTTAAAGTTGTCTCTACGGTTTTAGCCTGAGCATCTGGATCAATTAGATTTTGATTTCTGCGAAACCTTTGTAGATTTGCTTCGGAAACAGTTACTTCATCTGTCGCTTTTCTTAATTGCTCTCTAATGACTTGGAGACCTTTTTGTAACCGCGAATTTTGCTGTTGTTTGTTGTATTCTAAATAAACTTGCTGAATTGTTTGCAGAACTTTTTGGGTTTTTTCTGGATCGTTACTGGTATAATCAACTTGAAATATTTTAGTGACAACCTTATCCTCTGGACTCTTAATTTGAGTTAAGACTAAGGATTTTTTTAAATCCATTACGGTTAAGTCTGGATATTCAGCTTTGAGTTTATCAACTGCTTTTTTAATCAGTCCAGAACTCTGCATCAAGTTTAATTGAGTAGCAGTATCTACCTCCACATTAGTATCAGTGAATTGACTTTCTGTGTTATCAGTTTCTTTCTTGCCTTGATAGTTAGGTTCTACTAACAATTGCATGGTGCTTTTGAAGCTGGGTTCTGTTTTCAAGGTGATGATGCCAGCAATAGCAGTAGAACTCAGCAATACTAATAATAACCAGGGAAATCTTCGCAGAATTACTGCAAACATTTGTCCATAACCTGGTTCTGTTTCTGATGCTGGATTTATATTGGGATTTAGACTAGTTTGAACCACTTTTATTATCCTTATCTGCGATACACTACGCAAACACCTAAAAATTAAATGAATTAGCGATGCACACCTCTAATACCGCAGGGCAGAATTAAAAATTAAAAAAGCAAATTATATAAGCTTTCTAGGAATTTTTAATGATTAGTTATTTTTGCCATGCTGCACTAGTAGTCTGTCAATCCAAAAATGACGGGTGAAGGGGAGCGGGGGGAGCGGGGGGGTAGGGGAGGTAGGGGAGGGAAAAACAGGAGTTTTTTCCGATCATTACCCGTCAAAATAAATTTGACGAACTACTAGTTTTACCAATAACTTGCTCAACTTTACTAAAGAATGACTGTTCTGAGAAATTGCTAACAGCATGATTACGGATAGTTTCGTAATCCCAAGCTATTCCTCCAGCTTCGAGTATTGCTGCTTGTAAAGAGCATGGTGTTTGTCTTTTGAAAAACACCCCAGTTTTTCCTGGTATTTGAGTATCTAAGACTCCACCTGCTCCATAGGCAATAACTGGTGTACCACTAGCGTTTGCCTCGACTGGAACTAATCCATAATCTTCTAAAGCTGCAACAATAATTGACGTAGCTTTAGAAAATAAGTCTTTACGTTCTCTATCACTAACATGACCAAGAAATTGGATGTTGGGTAATGCGTGGGCTTTTAATCTTTCTTGTTCTGGTCCATCACCTGATATTAATAAGTTCCAGCCTAACCAATTAAAAGCTTCGACTATTATATCAAGACGTTTATAACTTATCATCCGCGCCGATGCCAAGTAATATTCTTCTTTGGTATCGGAAAAAACAAAGTTGCTAGTATCAATTGGATAGTTAATAGCAATGGCTTGTTTGTGATAAATCTTTTGAATTCGCTGGGCAACAATGCTAGAGTTAGCAATGTAGAGATCGGGTTCTTGAGCATATTTCAGGTCTACATTTCTCATCATTTGAAAAACTCTTTCGATGAGAGGAGCAAAGTATCTATAATCTCCGTATTCCCGTAAATATGTTTCTGTGTCCCATAAAAAGCGGGTAACATTATGACAAAAACAAATATGTCTAGCTTCAGGTTTTTTCCGTACTGCTTTGGCAAAACTGGTGCTACTGCTGATAATTAGGTCATAATCTTGGAGATCCAAGGAACGAAATGCAGGAAAATACAAAGGAGCTAACATCCGAAAATATTTGGTTGCACCAGGAATTTTTTGCAAAAATGTGGTATTAATAATTCGTTCACCTAAATCAATACTTTTCTGCGGGTCGTATAATGAGGTGAAAATGTCAGCATCGGGATAGCGTTTACACAGTAATTCAAATACGCGCTCTGCTCCACCGCGTTGAGTTAAGTAATCATGGACGAGAGCTATTTTCATACCGGATTCCCTACGATTTGGTAATTGACAATTGGTTTTAATATTTATTCTCTAGGAATTTAATTTTTCATGTTGCATTACTAGGTTTTATCACTTATTTTGTATCAATTAATTTATCTAGTTTAATATGAGCTTGAATCATGCAAAACCTCACAAGATTATGAAAATAATCTCTGTTATCTATTGTATATATGTGAATTCAGAGGTTAAATGAAAATATCAGGAAACCTCTGAATTATCTTGTTGCTGATTTGAAAATTATTTTGTGAGTGCTAAAGTTTTCGCAGGAGCAAAGTAAACGGTTTGTTCAGCGCGTAATTGATCGCAAAGTCTGCCTTCAGGTAGTTCCACGTCATCATAAGTGAGGACTTGATCTTTAGGAATATCGCGCTTTAAGCGACATCCTTCAGCTAGACCCATGGGGAGTAGGTTTTCTTGTTGCACAATGGGGGAATTTTCACATTGTCCATAGGTCATGTAATAACCAATACCATCAAGGGTTTCTCCGGCTGTGAGATCAATTTTGGCAGTGGTGACGACATCAACAACGGGACCCGCTATTGGTGCAAGCACAGCATCATGGAAGAGGACAGCCCGAGCTACAGAGAGGGGAACTTCAAAATGGCATAGGTGATAGGGGGTGTAGAAACTGTAGAGGGGGCCTTCACCGAGTTTATAAAGGTTGAGGTAATGGCGTTGTTTGGGGTCTTCGTGGGTAGCAAATACGAATACTCCTGGACCGGGTTTAGTGCCAACTACGTAATCAACGATACCGCCTAATTCTTGCAGTTGGTCAATATCATACATTTTGGTCATTTCATCCACATGACCGGTGTAGTCATATCCCAACATCCCCCGCTTGGCTACTTTCATGCCTGTGCCGTTGGCGACTATGGCTTGCTCAAAGGAGATTTTTGTACCATCGGCAAAGCTTGTTACCATGGCGGGATTTTGTCCCCAGCGTTGGGCAAAACCGGCTTGGGTGGTGGGGTTGCGGTAGGGGTCTTGTAAACCTTTGATATTACCGCACAGGAGGGGTTTTAAACCGATGCTTTTGACAAAGCGATACAGGTTCATTTCTACCCCTGGTTGGTCGCCGTCACAGGCACTCAGGACGACTCCAGCCCGGTCTGCATGGACCTTGAGAATGGGACCAATTGTGCCATCTAGTTCGGCATTCATGAGGATGATATGCTTGCCATGAGCGATCGCACACATCACCAAATGAGCCGCATATTCAATTGTTCCCGTCACTTCAATGATTGCATCTATGCCATCTGCTTCACACAAGAGCATAGCATCTTCTGTGATTGCATATTTATTTTGAGCTATGGCATCTTCTAAATCAGCTAAATTAGCAACAATCTTGATATCCTCAATTCCTGCTTCTAAATAAGCTCGTTTAGCGTTATCAATATGCCGATTAGAAATAGCCACCAACTCCATTCCTGGCACAGAATTGATAATTTGATTAGCAATGCCTCGACCCATAAAACCAGCGCCAATCATGGCCACTTTGACTGGTTTACCTAATGCAGCCCGGGCTTGTAAAGCTTTATCAACAATAATCATGATTAAACTCCTATTAAAATAGATTCTAGTAAAGGCCAATTGCGATCTTTATCAGACATTTCTGTAGCACTCAATGGCCAAGAAATTTCTAAAATTGGATCGTCATAACGTAAACCTCTTTCATATCCAGGAGTGTAAAATTCACCTACTTGATAGACAACTTCTGCACCATCGGTTAAAGCTTGATAACCATGAGCAAACATTTCTGGAACATAAAGAGCGCGACGATTTTCTGCACTCAGTTCTACACCAATATGCGCTAGATAAGTGGGAGATTCAGGACGCATATCCACAATCACATCATAAATAGCTCCTTGAGTGCAGCGAATTAATTTGGTTTCCGCTGCGGGAAGAGTTTGATAGTGCATTCCTCGCAATGTGCCTTTTTTATGATTAAAAGAAAGATTACATTGGGCAACTGTTGGTTTTAATCCATGAGCAATAAATTCATCAGCGCAAAAAGTCCGAGCAAAAAAACCACGAGAATCAGGCTTTTCTTCTAAGTCAATAATGAAAGCACCAGCAAGTTTAGTAGAGGTAAAAATCATGGTTATTTAGGAAAGTTTTATTGAGCATAACAGAATCGTAGGGGCGTTCGCGTAGCGTGCCGTAGGCATCAGCATTCGGACATAAAATTAATGGTTTTGGCGATAGATTATCACCCGAATGCTTCGCCCTTACTAATGGTTTTGGCGATAGATTATCACCCGAATGCTTCGCCCTTACAAGATTTCAATTCTTGCATTTTAGGTTTATACCTTTAATCCTAATTGGGGATTTATTTTGGGAAAGGTATCATCATGATATTGTGTACAAAGTTCAGGTCGTTTAGGAGAGTTAGCTGTGTATGTAAAAAATAGTGTTGACCGCTCTTGGTTTCTCACAGTCCCATGATGGAAAATATTTCTCACATCTGCAAAAATCACAGTTCCAGCTTTACCAGGACATGATTTCCAAGCTGATTTAGGAATAACTTTCATCATTTTATCATCGTTAATTCCCAAAAAATTAACACGCCATAATTCATAATCAACTTGATAATTTTTAACCTGATCTAAAGCATTAGTCGGTAGGGGAATGTATTCAAATGGTCCATGTTCTTCAGTCACATCATTTAGATAGATAATGACTTTAATCATGCGTCTATCTTCAGAATCTTTATGCCATAGTAAAGTTTCCAGTTGTTTTTTATTAGGAAAGTCTTTCCGCACATGAACACCATGAAAAGCGATAGGTAAACCTATATAATGTTCAATGATGTTTTGTAATCGGGTTTCAATTCCCCAATTAAAGAATTCTGGTAAATCTGTAACCGTATAAATTTGCGGTAACTTATATCCTGCATGGATATCTCTGGGATTTACCATACTATCTGCACAAGTATTAGCAGTAGCTAACATTGTAGCTGTAGATAAAAAACCTAAATTTTCCAAAGATGTGATATAAACACCTGATGTTTTTAGGGTATCAACAATCAATTGATCTTTTGCACTAATAGCAGGTAAATTTTTACCATGATGCCAAAGTGATACTCGATAAGCTAACTCATCTTTTAAGACTGAGATTTTTTCTGCAACTTTATTAATCACAATCCAAATACCTCCCAATCAAAACTTATTTTGTCCAAACAATTGCTGATTTATCCCTTATAGTTTCTGACTTCTGAAGTCGTTGTTCTGTCCATTTCTGTTTCTGCTACTTTAAATTCTCTCATTGGTATTAATTCCAATACGGCCACACTAGCTAAACCTAAAAAAGGAATTACTGTCTTAATAGCCGATACAGGCCATCTTCTCATCGCTCCTAAAAAAACTTTCAAGTCTACTTCATGGTAGTTTTGTAAAAGCATCCGACAACAATATGCTTTAGAATAACCAACTTGCTCAAGTTTTAAAATCACTTCAGGTATATGTTGGTATTGCATTAAAAGTGCAGCCTTTGGTTGTTTTTGCCAATAACTCACACCAACAATACATTCTAAATAGACATCTTTAGTGACAATTACTTTGCCATTAGCAGCACAATAACCAGCTAAATATGCTAAAGATATCCAATTATTACTAGCAGTTGGCCAAATTTGGAGAGCGCGTTTAATTAAATCAGCACGATATACTGTAGCAGTTAGAAAAATTACTGCTCCTACACTTTTAGTAAAACAATGTTCAAATATTGCTTTACCATCACCTTTACCATCTTCAGTATCGGCATCAAACCAGCGATTACCAACTATTTTTGGTGGATGTACTGCTTCACCAGTAATTTGATTTCGACCAGAAAAATTCAAAAACAATAATGATAAATTATCAATATTTTTAATTTTATCCATCACATAAGCGACTGCTCTTTCTTGAATGGGATCATCATCACCAATTGTCCAAACATACTTGGTTGTGGCAGAACTTAGGCAATGAAAAATATTTCGCATTACGCCTATGTTTTCAGGATTTTTATTTGATTTGAATGTGATATCTTGGAGAAGATTCTCCCATTTATTAATGATAGATTGAGTATGATCCGTAGAACAGTTATCAGAAACTAAAATTTCACATTCTGTTTCAAATCCTTTAATAGCCTGAGATAACCAAGTTAATTGTTTATCTAGTAAATCGGCTCGATTGTAAGTAGGAATAGCAATAGTTAGGAGTTTGTTCATGGTTTTTGATGGTTAATAGAGAAGGATTTTATCTTCTATTTAATTACTGAGATGTGAAATATTGATTGATGATTTTTGCTGATTAAAATTCAATTGATATATAAATTTACCTACCAATTGCAAGTAAGTAATTATAATATTTGTGGCTAGAACTGGCCATCTTCTTAAAGCACCAAATAATATTTTCCAATCACTTAATTTGAAAATATTTTCTAGAATCATGCGTTGACAAAATTTAGCAGAATATCCTAAACTTAATAATTTCAGATAAATTTCTGGGATGTAGACATATCGCATCATTAATGACCAGCGAGGATTTTCTTCTAAGGAACTAGCGTGCATTGTGCATTCCAAATAATTATCTTGAGTGACAATTACATTTCCATGAGCCGCACAAAATCCAGTCCAATATGCTTGGGATGCCAAATTTTTACAAGAAGTAGTCCACTGTTGTAAAGCTTGCTGAACTAGTTCAGTTTTATAAATGGTAGCCGTCATGAACAGTACCCCACCAAAACTATTCTGTAAATACTGTTCAAATACAGGTTTACTATTAGTAATTATTTCATCACTATCACTAGGAAACCAGTGTTTTACCAAAACTTGATTTGTTTTGTGATCACGTCCACAACAGTTAAGAAACATCAGTGATAAACTGGGATTTCTTTTAATTGTAGTTACGACATGAGCTAGGGTTCTTTCCTGAATTGGATCATCATCACCCACAGTCCAAACATATTTACTACCAGCAGCTTGAAGACAAAAAGCAATATTAGGCATTAACCCTATATTTTCCCGATTTCTATTCGCTATAAATACAGTATTACTAAAAACAGATTGCCATTTTTTGACAACGCCTGGTGTATTATCTGTTGAGCAATTATCAGAAATAATAATTTCACATTCCGACTCAAAACCTTTAATTGCTATTGCTAACCAAGCCAGTTGTTTATCTAGCAATGCAGCACGATTGTATGTAGGAATAGCAATAGTTAGTAACTTTTGCATTATCTGGTAATCCTGGTATGAGGATATTACTTGGTATAAATCTAAGAGAAGTGTTTAAATCGAATATCTTAAATTGAGAAAATTCGATTTAATCCACTTTGATGCAATAATGTTCGGTTAAGAAAATGTAGGTTGGGTTGACGTATGTTACCCAAAACCCAACAAAATTATTAATCATGTTGGGTTTTGCTGTCACTCAAACCAACCTACGATATTTTCGGAATAAATTAATAATTCTCTTGCTTATTCCAGAAGAAATCTTTGTCAATTTGTTCTGTGCGAATTAGATACTCTAATTGTTTGAGGCGGGTGAAACCTCTAGACAAGAAAGTATCTTCATTCATATCAATTTGCTTGAACAAACTAAATAATTGTCCAGCCCCAAGTTGAGCATTCCAATCA
The DNA here is from genome assembly GCF_009711925.1 of Dolichospermum sp. UHCC 0352. Classification (NCBI taxonomy): domain Bacteria; kingdom Bacillati; phylum Cyanobacteriota; class Cyanophyceae; order Nostocales; family Aphanizomenonaceae; genus Dolichospermum; species Dolichospermum sp. UHCC 0352. Next base: position 33,739 of record NZ_VIKY01000191.1, read on the forward strand.
CACTTGAATCCGGGAAGAATAGTGTTAATCTTTTCAAAAGATACTCGATAGCTGCGATTATCTGAACCGTTAGTACCAAAAGATAATTGACAACCGGGAAAGACATCAGCAACGATTTCTGCTATTTCTTTAACTCGATAATTATTCGCTGTATCACCAACGTTAAAGATTTGATTGTGAATAATATCTCTGGGTGCTTCCAAAGCACAAACAATGGCTTTACAAATATCTAAAGCGTGAACTAATGGCCGCCACGGTGTACCGTCACTGGTCATTTTAATTTCTTTGGTAGTCCAAGCCAAGCCAGCCAAGTTGTTTAAAACAATATCAAATCGCATTCTGGGAGAAGCACCAAAAGCAGTAGCATTCCGCATGAAAGTAGGAGAGAAATCATCATCAGCTAATGGTTGAACATCTCTTTCTACTAATGTTTTACATTCGGCGTAAGCTGTTTGGGGATTAACTGGTGATGATTCTGTAATATCACCTTCACTAGCCACACCATAAACACTACAAGAAGACATATAAACAAAGCGACGGACACCTACTGCTTTTGCCAAATTAGCAAGACGAACTGAACCTAAATGATTAATATCATAAGTAATAGTAGGAGATAATTGTCCAGTCGGATCATTAGATAATTCCGCCATATGAACAATAGCTTCCACCCCTTCTAAATCTTCAGGACTGATATCACGAATATCTTTATTGAGAGTTTTAGCTGTTAAGTGAGTGCCGTTATATAGCCAACCAACTTTATAAAATCCAGTATCAACACCAAGAACTTCATGTCCTCTTTTCATTAATAAAGAAGGCAATAAAGAACCAAGATAACCTTCTGTTCCAGTTACTAAAATCTTCATGATTGTTAAAACTTTTGATGTGTAAAATTAAGTTGTTTGTTGAAAAGTCCGCAAATAAAATTCTCTTGTCTTCCTCTTGAGTGCCTCTGCGCCTCTGCGTGTTAGCGAAGCCCGATAAAAAAATGTAGTTCATTCTACAAAGATGCTAAACTGTGCAAATGAGTAGGTTCTGGTATTTGCTTAACTATAGCTTTACCAATTTCCAAAGAAGAAGTTGCAGCGGGTGAAGGTGCATTGCAAACATGAATAGAGTTCTCACCTGCAATGATTAAAAAGTCATCAACAAGCGCACCATTATTCATTAATGCTTGAGCGCGAACTCCTGCATGAGTAGGAATTACATCTTCTGCTTGAACTTCGGGAATTAGTGTTTGCAGACTTTTGACAAATGCTGCTTTACTAAAGGAACGAATGATTTCTTGAATCCCTTCGTCAGCGTGTTTTGCTGCTAATTTCCAAAAGCCGGGATAAGTGATAACTTCGGCAAAATCTCTAAAATCAAAGTCGGTTTTTTTGTAACCTTCACGTTTGAGACTGAGAACTGCATTTGGTCCTGCGTGAACTGTGTTATCAATCATCCGGGTGAAATGCACGCCGAGAAAGGGGAAATCTGGGTTAGGAACTGGATAAATGAGAGTTTTGACCAGATAGCGTTTTTCGGGGGTAAGTTCGTAATATTCGCCGCGAAAGGGAACGATCTTAGCTTCAGGATTAGCTTTACCTAATTTTGCAATGCGATCGCTATGCAATCCGGCACAATTGATCACAAATCGAGTTTCAAAACTGCCCTTGTTAGTTTCTAATACCTGATTTTTGCCACTGCGGGTAATTTTCACAACTTGGGTATTGAGACGTAAATCTCCCCCTTGATTGCGAATTAATTCGGCGTATTTTAAACAAACTTGTTTGTAATTAACAATCCCTGTATTAAATACCCGAATTCCACCTACACAACTAACATGAGGTTCAACTTCTTTGACTTCTTGAGGACTAATTCTTTTAACAGGAATACCGTTTTCTAAACCGCGGGTGTAGAGATTTTCTAAGCGGGGTAATTCTTGTTCATTAGTGGCAACAATTACCTTGCCACAAACATCATGATCAATATCATACTTTTGGCAAAATTCTACCATGGAACGGCTGCCATCCCGGGAGAATTTCGCCTTAAAACTTCCTGGTTTATAGTAAATCCCCGAATGAATTACACCGCTATTATTACCAGTTTGATGAAATGCCCATTCACTCTCTTTTTCTAAGACTAGTATTTTGGCATTTGCATAACGTTCTCCTAAAGCCATGGCTGTGGAAAGTCCAACTATTCCCCCACCAATAATCGCAAAATCATACATTAGTAATTTTTCCTAAATCCAAAATTTCTATTCCCAAACTTGCCAAGGAGCTTTACCACTTTTCCAAAGGTCTTCAAGATAGTTTTTATCTCTTAATGTGTCCATGGGTTGCCAAAAACCATCATGTTTGTAAGCCGCTAACTGTTCTAAATTAGCTAACTTTTCTAATGGTTCTTTCTCCCACACAGTTGAAGTATCAGCAATAAAATCAATTACTTGTGGTTCTAGAACAAAATAGCCCCCATTAATCCAAGCACCATCACCTTCAGGTTTTTCTTGAAAACTGGTAATTTTAGTTTGTTCTTGTCCTAAAGAAATTGCGCCAAATCTTCCTGCTGGTTGCACTGCGCTGAGTGTTGCTAATGTCTTTTGTTCTTGATGGAATTTAATTAATTCTGTAATATTGATATTACTGACACCATCACCATAGGTAAAGCAAAAGGTTTCATTCCCAATATGTTCACGAACTTGCTTTAACCGCCCACCGGTCATTGTATTATCACCTGTATTTACTAAGGTGACGCGCCAAGGTTCAGCATATCCAGAATGGACATTCATTTGATTAAATCGCATATCAAATGTCACATCTGACATATGTAAAAAATAGTTAGCAAAGTATTCTTTAATAACGTACCCTTTGTAACCGCAACAAATAATGAAATCATTAATACCGTGAGCTGAGTAAGTCTTCATTATGTGCCAGAGAATTGGCTTACCACCAACTTCAACCATGGGTTTGGGTCTGATACTGGTTTCTTCACTTAACCTTGTACCCAGACCTCCTGCTAAAATCACTGCTTTCATGTAGTTACCTCAAAAATTTGCAGGTGGGTGATAATTTCAACTAATGGAAATGAAGAGAATGCACAATGATGGCAGAGAACTTGAATGCTTTTTTCTTTCTCTTTATTGGGTAGATAAACATAATTTAACTATTATTTTCTAGAAAATTATAAAGAATAAGTAAATTAAGATATTTTATCTGTAAAATATTTGTAGGAGGAGTCACCGAGTCAGGAGTTCAGGAGTCACCGAGTCAGGAGTTCAGGAGTCACCGAGTCAGGAGTCAGGAGTCAGAATAAGAAAGAAGAAGAAAGAAAGAAAGAAGAAGAAAGAAGAAGAAATAAAAGTCTTTTGGTGGTGGTCTTTTTTCGTAAATTTTGTACCTAATTCAATCCACATACTGCGATAGTAATTTTAATCACAAAAACAAAAACCCCCGATTTCTTGATGAAGTCAGAGGTAGCATTTTAACTGTTATTTTTACCGATTATTGACATTTTAGATGATTTTAATTTCTTCCTTATTCTTCCTTCTTATTTTTTCTTCTTCCTTATTCTTCCTTATTCTTCCTTATTCTTCCTTCTTATTTTTTCTTCTCCTGACTCCTGACTCCTGACTCCTGACTCCTGACTCCTGACTCCTTCTATATCAATTACTTTGTCCAAGTAGGGTTGAGTTAGATAATAAACCGTCACATTTATTAGCGACAACAATACAAATGCTACTGAGGGACTGTTGATAATTATCCATATCATTTTCTTCTAAAGAAACTTTAGCGGCTGCTTCTAAATCCGCAACTGCTTGAACATGATTTTTATCAGCTATACCTTCTCCATATTGTGCTAGTTCATAGTAGGCCATACCACGTTTTAGATAAATTTTAGCCAACCGGGAATTGAGTTTAATTGCTTCAGTAAAATCGGCGATCGCTTGTTTATATTCTGCTGCATAATTAGTGCTATATTGAGCCATTTGATAGCGAACCGAACCCCGTTGAAAGTAAGCATCTACTTTTGATGAATTGAGTTTAATGGCTTCAGTAAAATCGGCAATTGATTTTTCGTATTCCTGAAAAGAATTATTGATGTATTTATTGATTTCAAATCGCACAACACCCCTTCTGATATAAGCCTCAGCATCATTTTTATTTATATTGATGGCAGCATTAAAATCCGCGATTGCTTGTTTATATTCTCTGTTAGGGTCACTACTATAGTTAGCAAGCATATAATAAGCATTGCCGCGATTTACATAAGCTTTAACTTCTTGAGGATCTAACTTCAAAGCTTGGTTATAATTAGCTAATGCAGCTTCATAATTATTTAAATTGTACTGAGAATTAGCCAAATCTATATAGCTTTTGGCAGACTGGGGATTCTTTTTAATAGCTTGGGTAAAGTTGACCACTGCCTGTTCATAGTCTTGCCGTTGATAAGCAGTATGACCACGCTGATAATAATCCGTAAAAGAAAGCTTTGGTAAATCAGGAGTTTGATTAGCAGCACGAGACATCAAACTTTGTTGAGTATAAGGATTTTGGGAAACAAAAGGACGGGTAAATTTAATCATTACGTCCAAATAACCCAAAAGACCCAATCCCATCACCCCAACAATGAAACCGTATATCTTGGGGTTTAACTTTTTCCGAGACGGAACATGATAAAACTGCTGGTTTATGGGTTGCCAATGATAGACCGGATAATTTGATTTTAATGGCTGAGTAATCCGTGGAGTCGGAACATAGCGACGTTTAGACTGAGGTTTTTGGCGTGGTTGCAGATGTTGTTTAGAAGCGATCGCTACGAGTGACGGAAACGGATCTCTTCCACCTAATCGTCTAGTCCTCTCACACCAAGGACATTTATCTAAATGATTATGATAAAGATGCTGAGGATTAGCCGCACAAGTCAGCAAACTTTCCTCCACTGCCGCTAATGCCGATAACCAAGTTTGAGCATTAGGACGTAACCGGGGATTGTCATGACCATCTTCAAAACAACGCACAAATAAATCCTGTAAGCTGGGATGAAGCAGATCCCAACCAGGGGAAATCGGAGTAGGCAAATAGGGGACTTGTTTCTTTTGACTATAGGTAAAATGCCCAGAAAGTATCCTCCCCTGGTAGGTTGGAGGTTCTATCCCACCTTGAAATATCCCAGAAAATGGGTGAGTTCCTTCCATTAACAATTGGAAAATCAGTACAGCCAACCCAAATAAATCATGATAATTTTCGCGGTCATAATCAGCAAAAGTTTTATTCTGTAATTCTGGCGGAGTATACTCAGCCTTACCCACAGAACAACGATAGACCAGATTTTCTAATGGTTCGGTCACTTGGAACGAATCTGTATCTACCAATGTCACCAATGCCGTATCACTAACCAGAATATTTGACTCATTCACATCACCAATACAGTATCCGCTGGCGTGCAAAGCCGCAAAAGCTGAGGCTAGGTTACGGGCAGTCCGCAATAAATACTGATAAGAGAACAATGGGCAATGTTGTCGGCGAATCCCCGGATTATAAAAATCCATAATTGGCCGCATTCCCCGAATCCGGGGCATAATAAAGCCCACAATCTTACCGCTACTATCTGCTGCTTGCAACAACTCCTGTGGCCAAGCAATGGCAATATGCCCTAAATTGTCCGTCGGATTAACAGGAGGATTAGCCAGCATTGCCCGCAGTTTTTGGGCATAGGAGATAGTTGGTTTGTGATAGATTTTCGCCACTAGATTGTCATCCAATGGCACTGCATAGATACAAGCTTCACCACCATGTCCCACACTGACAGAGAGGTTGAGAATTTCCGGGTTGGGAAAAGGACGTAGTACCTGCATGGCAGAATTAAGGTTATGTGAAGTAATTGGAATCAGTCAAAAGTTCAGCAACTCAAGAGGATGGCTTTAGCTGGTGTGAGGACGCAGGAGTTATCCACCAACCTGCAAATAATTCCTGATTACCATAACTCATGAGTTAATAAATGCAGCTAGAACTAAAGTCAAATCATCATCAGTCCGCTGAGTAATCTTATCAGAGCTTAAAAATCTCATTAAATGTTCTTTTGCTAATATTCTATCTTCAGCGTTAGCTACAAACTCGAATAAAGGTAAAAAGAAAGGTTTATGAGGTTCACCAACAATCATATTTAAAGCTAACATCTGTAACCCATCGGTAAGCACACCAACATTAACTATCTCTTCCCGCCATATTTTCAGTTGTGCTGTCTCTAAGGCATCGGGAGATGTTAAAAAGGTCGTTTGATTGATATATTCACCGTTGCTGGGGATGGTTAAGGCTATCAGATTACCCATACTATTTTTAGCTACAGCTAAACCATCACCAACCTGCCCCACAGCCACAATTTCTGGTGTAGCAATCATGACAATTAAGGTAGTTGCTAAATCATGAGGTTGATTGTGACAAATATCCGCCTCAATTTCTATGGCTTTGCGGGCTGCTAACATAGCATCAGTTAGCAAATAACCCAAAAAATCATTATTAGCCAGGGTATTACTGGTAATCTCTTGGCGAGAAAGATGCTCTATTGCCGTTTCTACAGCAATCATTGATCCCACCTTTCCTAGTTTAGCAGAACCCGCACCATCGGCTGCTGCTATTACCAACACATTATTGGCTAATAGTTGCCAATGGTGAGCATCCTGACAAAGTTGCTGGTTTTTTGAGTGACTAGTTCCACATACAGATGCAGCTACTATGCGCCATTGAGAAATCTGTTTTGATGTATTCATATAATTTGTTTTCCACAGCTAGTTCAGTTTAAACAACAAGCTGTAATTTTCATCTAAACAGATCCCCACCCAATTGGTGGTAGTGCTACCTGTTCATCTACTTGAGAATGGGATACCGCTGACATACTTGCGGACAACCATACAAACATCTCAATAAAATTTAATCCTTTCAGCTTGAGTGGACTCCGCACAGCGATTTGACTTAATCTGCTCATGTTCGCATTGTCTACGCCCACAGTAAAGAAGGCCACCCGCTTATTAGATTCATCTCCTTGCAGTCTTTGGGATGCTTGTTCGACAACATGATCTAGTTCACCTTGGGGTTCACCATCGGTAATCATAAACACCCAGGGACGGTAGTAAGCAATACCATTAGTTCGATATTGGGATTTACGCTCTTGAATAATATCTAATGCTTTATGAATTGCTGAACCCATGATGGTTAAACCCTGGGCTGTGAGAATTGGCGGATTAAATTGATCAGCAGTTACAAAGTCCTGCACGACATTTACACTACTATCAAAGGTGATAATTGCCACTTCCACTCTTCTGGATGCTAGAGAATTTTTTACCAGTTCATCCTTTAAACTCAACAAACCTTGATTTAAAGCTTCGATTCGTTCCCCCTGCATTGAGCCGGAGGTATCTAGCAATAGCACGCATGGGCAACGGGGTTCGGGATTTTCCGCAAATTCTACAACTTCGTCAAGATTAAACGTATCAATCATAACTTTTTGTGTTATGTTATAATCCAAAGTCTTATTTTCCTTTTACTCAAAGTATATAGTTTCTAGCGCTAGCATGACTAAAATTATGGTATTTTGTCGAAAATACTTGAGTTTTTCAGTAAAGATATTGATTTGCGGTAAATTTGCCAAATATCTCTCCAACTCCTCATAACTAGGTGTTGCATAATTCAAGTATGAATAACCTCACTCAGAGGGAATTACAACTAATTTCCTGGGTGTAATTTCCAGGAAATGAATACTTTCTCTTCTTTGCTATTCTTGCTCTTGTCCGATAGCTGAGTGCTATAATCAACATATACATTTACCTCCATAAATTTTTAAAGATTCTATGTGAGATTTCGTCTGTCTTCAGGTAAATAAATTCATTATTTTTAAATCCCCAAACAGGACGAATATCATTCTGACGGTTGATGAATTTAAATTATCCGAAATATCTCAGCATTCTCCCTCGGATTACTATGTGATTTATCAAAATCAAATAGCTGAAAGATCTGACAAGCAGGAGATTTATATCTAAGCAAATGCTCAAGAATTAGCACAAAAAACCACAAAACTTGTTACATTCAAGATCGCTAGGTAGGAGAATTTTTAGAAAATGTTTTTCGTTGATATTCATAATTTAATAACTTGTGATCATGACTATATTTTCCAGTGATATCATATTACAGCCTGATATTTAATCTTTTCCCATACTATATTGATGTATCCGCCCAAAAAATTGTAAAAATATGAAAAATACTGGCACATTTACCAAACTACCTCCCGCGGGTTTATTAAGACAATTAAGCAATTGTTATGAAACTACCTGTTTACAAGCATTTAGTAACTCTGTATCTTGGTTGATATATATAGAACAAGGAAAAATTATCTATGCGACTCATTCCGTAGAACCTTTTGATAGATTAGAACGACAAATGCGTCGTCTCCATCAACAAATCCCGCTCGTAGATAATGAAGTGCGTGTACAAATGCGCTTGGTGTTTGAAGCTGAAGATCATGATCATTTCCCAAACCAACCTCCAGAATACGAAGCGATTAACTGGCTTGTCACTGAACAACATCTTCTGCCTACTCAAGCAACATTACTTATTCAAGAATTAGTCAAAGAGGTAATTGAATGGTTTATCCTCATTAAAACAGGCACTTATGAATTAGCAGAACCAATCCATGATTTGACAAAAATTTGTCAGTTAGATATCAATACTATCATCGAAGAATGTCAAAATCAGTTACAAAATTGGCGATATCTTGGTAGATATATCTCTTCTCCCTATCAGCGTCCATATTTGTTAGTTAGTAGCAAATTTCAGGATAAAAGATTACCACCACTAAAAGAGAATATCACTAATTGGATGAAGGGTTTTAGCTTACGTCATCTAGCGATTATCATGAATCAGGATGAATTGCAACTAGCTTTAAGTTTATACCCCTATATTGTCAAGGGTTCGATAGTATTACATGAACCAGATCCTCCATTTGATAAATTACCAAAAACAAATGGCAGTCTATTACCATTTTCTGAAGATAGCACAGAATCGGTGAAGGAAAAATTATTTATTTCCGATGTAGCACTAAGCAAAGATCCTCCTCCAGAAACTTTAATTATTTCTGAAAATAATGTTGCGGTTGAACAGCTAGTAACAGACATTGCTGATTTACCTCCAGATGATTTACAACCCGAAACTGTTGATAGTAACATAGATGCTGATTCCCAAAAAGTAAAAGTCAATCCGAGAACTACACAAAAGACTTACAAAATTATCTCTGTAGATGATAGTCCCACAATTCTCAAGGAAATTAGCCGTTATTTAGAAGATGAGAATTTTACTTTGGTGACTATTAATGAACCAGTAAAAGCAGTTATGTCAATTATTCGACATAAGCCGGATCTGATTTTACTGGATTTAAATATGGCAGGAATTGATGGTTATGAACTATGTCGCATTATCCGCAATAATTCCCTGTTTAAAAATATTCCCATTATTTTTGTGACTAGCAATAAGGGAATTATAGATAAGGTAAAAGCGAGATTTGTCGGTGCTTCGGGATATTTAACTAAACCTTTTACTCGCGCTGAATTGCTAAAAATGATTTTTATGCACTTAGCATAATTACAGCAAAGTAGGGGTTTAGCATTGCGCTTTACCCTGACTTGATTTTGAATTTAAATTTTGTGCTTCCTTGTCTCAACCAAAGCAACCAACCGTTATTTGAGAAGTATAAGTTTTTTAAATGGACATTTTTGGAAAATTGGTAAAGTTGATGTTTATTGAGAATATCTCTCTCTATTCTCAAGATTATTGAGAATGTTGTCAATAAGTTAACGGAAATAGGTTTTTACAGGATTGATTAATACCCCTTGACTTTTTGTGCTACTATTAGAGATAGAATCGGCTAATGCTATGTTTAATTTTTGGGCTTAACTAAAAGCCTGTATGGGGTTGGGTATCCTTGCGTCAACCCAACATGATCAAAACTATCAAATATTATGTGGAGTTCTCTTAGTCATTTAGAGATTTCGATATCTTGTCTACAGCCCAGACAGTAGTGCCAAGTACCTTTTTTGAAACGAACCACAGAGGCACGGAGGACACGGAGAGAAGAAATATTGGTACATTAGAGGTTGTTTGAAAAATAATTACTTAAAATTCCTATTTTTATCCTGCTCATCCTTTAATCGGTGGACATCCTGATATGGCTTGCGCCACGCTTCGCTATCAGACAGTTTCCTTGCGTCAACCCAACCTACAATATAAACATTTAAGAAAAATGAATTTACATAAAATGCAACCCAGAGAATCATTAAATAAAGCCTTTCTCAAGGTTAAACCCAATAGAAATGATATTGAGCATTTTAAAAAGAATCTGCAAAGTCTCATTGAGGAAATTAATGAAGTTGAATCTGAAGAGTTTCATAAAAATCTGATTGGTGATTTTTTAAAGAACACATATTATAGCACAAATCATTTCATTAATACTAAGGGACGCAATGATTTTGTTATTCATAATGGTAAAGATGCTAAAAGTAGTGTTGGTGTAATTCTGGAAGCTAAAAAACCTACCAATAAAGGTGAAATGCTGAAAGTTGATAATTTGAATACTAAAGCTTTTCAAGAATTGGTTTTATATTTTCTGCGGGAACGTCTGATAGAGAAAAATATAGAAGTTAAATATTTAATAGTTACTAATATTTATGAATGGTTTATTTTTGATGCAAATAGTTTTGATAAAGCATTTATTGAAAATAAAACCTTGGTTAAGCAATTTACAGATTTTGCAGAGGGAAGATTAACAAGTAAAAAAACGGATTTCTTTTATAAGGAAATTGCTCAACCTGCTATTGCAGAAATTCAAGAACAAATTCCTTTTACATATTTTGATATTCGAGAATGTCAGGAATATTTACAACCTGGTGAAAATCCCGATGATCATAAATTAATCCCACTGTTTAAGTTGTTTTCACCATCACATTTATTAAAATTACCTTTTTCTAATGATAGTAATACTCTTGATAAAGGATTTTACAGCGAATTATTACATATTATCGGGTTAACTGAAACTAAGGAAGGTGGTAAAAAACTCATTCAACGCAAAAAGGAAAATGAGAGAAATCCAGGTTCACTAATTGAAAATGCAATTGTCCAACTTGATAGTTTAGATAAAATTTCTCGCATAGAAAAGCCAGAACGATTTGGAGAAACTTCTCAAGAACAACTTTTCAACGTTGGGTTAGAATTAGCAATTACTTGGGTAAATAGAATCCTGTTTCTGAAGTTATTAGAAGCGCAATTAATCAAATATCATAAAAATGATCTGTCTTTCGGATTCTTGAATTTAGAGAAAGTCCAAAATTATCATGATCTTAACAGTCTTTTCTTCAGCGTATTAGCTCGCAAACAAAACGAAAGAAACGAAACTGTAAAAAAGATATTTTCTCATGTTCCTTATTTAAATAGTTCTTTATTTGAACATACAGATATTGAACAATCAAGTCCAAGTATTTTTATTCAGAATCTTAGAAATGAGAAACTAGAAATTTTTCCCGCGACTGTCTTAAAAGACAACAACGGAAAAAAACGCATTGGTGAAATTAATGCTTTAGAATATCTCTTTGAATTTCTCAATGCTTATGATTTTAGTAGTGAAAGCGGGGAAGAAATTCAAGAAGAGAATAAAAGGTTAATTAATGCGTCTGTACTGGGTTTGATTTTCGAGAAAATTAACGGTTATAAAGATGGTTCTTTCTTTACTCCCGGTTTTATTACTATGTATATGTGTCGGGAAACAATTAGAAAAGCAGTTATACAGAAGTTTAATGAAGTTAAAGGTTGGAATTGTGAAAATATTGATGATTTATATGAAAAGATAGAAGATAAAAAAGAAGCTAATAGAATTATCAATAGTTTGAAAATATGTGATCCTGCTGTGGGTTCAGGACATTTTTTAGTTTCGGCTTTGAATGAAATTATTGCGATTAAAAGCGAATTGAAGATTTTACTTGATAGGGAAGGTAAAAGATTAAAAGAGTATGATATTGAAGTTGTCAATGATGAATTGATTGTGATTGATGATGAAAAGTTATTATTTGATTACAATCCTAAAAGCAAGGAAAGTCAACGAGTTCAAGAAACTCTATTTCATGAAAAACAAACGATTATTGAAAACTGTTTATTTGGTGTGGATATAAATCCCAACTCTGTGAAAATATGTCGGTTGCGGTTATGGATTGAACTTTTAAAAAATGCTTATTATAAGACCTCACCCCTAACCCCTCTCCTGGGAGGAGAGGGGAATATAGGAGAATTGGAGACTTTACCCAATATTGATATTAATATTAAATGTGGTAATTCTTTAATTAGTCGGTTTTCTTTAGATGCTGATTTGCGAACTGCTTTAAATAGAAATAAATGCAGTATGGAAACTTATAGAAATGCTGTTCAAACTTACCGCAATGCTGAAAATAAAGAGCAAAAGCGGGAAATGGAAAGATTGATTAATGATATTAAAGGTAATTTTAAAACAACATTACAAGCAAGTGATCCAAATAAAACTAAGTTCAGAAAGTTAGAGGGTGAACTTTTTAATTTAGAGAATCAAATTTTGTTATTTGAGGAGACGAAAGCTGAGAAAAAGACGCGGGAGAAAAAAATCGCTAAGTTAAATAATGAGATTGATAAGTTACGGGTTGAGATTGAGGATATAGAAGGTGGTAAAATATATGAAAATGCTCTAGAATGGCGTTTTGAGTTTCCTGAAGTTTTGAATAATGAGGGTGTTTTTGTCGGTTTTGATGTCGTAATTGGTAATCCTCCTTATATCAGACAAGAAGAAATTAAGGAATTGAAGCCAATTTTGCAGCAGAATTATCAATGCTATACAGGAACTGCTGATATATTTGTTTATTTCTATGAAATAGGTTTAAAGTTATTAAAATCGAAAGGTCATTTAACTTATATCTCTTCTAATAAATATTTTCGAGCAGGTTATGGTGAAAAATTACGTCACTTTTTAACAAATTCAACAACCATTTACAATCTAATTGATTTTGGTGATTTCCCAGTTTTTGAAGAAGCGATTGCTTATCCTAGTATTATCATATTAAGCAAGGTTAAATCAGACGTAAACCAAATACAGGCTTTGTCATGGAATGCAATAAAAAAACAAAATATTGCCGAATTTGTGACTGTATTAAAAGAGGATAGTTTGATAATTTTGCAGGGAAATTTAAAATCTGATGGTTGGCGGTTAGAATCTTCTCAAATCTTAAACTTATTAACGAAATTGCAAAATTCTGGGACAGCATTAGGAGAGTATGTTAATGGTAAATTTTATCGTGGTATTTTGACAGGTTTTAATGAGGCTTTCGTTGTAGATAGAGAAACACGAGATAGACTAATTGTTGAACATCCTTCTTCTGCTGAAGTTATCAAGCCTTTGTTGCGTGGCCGTGATGTTAAAAGATGGTGTGTTGAGTATCAAGATTTATGGCTAATTTTCACCAGAAGAGGAATTGATATTCAAAAATATCCAGCAATTGAGAATTATTTAAGCCAATACAAAAAACAGCTTACACCTGGTACTGGTAGAAAAGCAGGTACTTATAAATGGTATGAAATCCAGGATAATATTGCTTACTGGCAAGAATTTGAGCAACCTAAGATTATTTATCCAAATATCTGTAAGCGTAATGAATTTGCATGGGATGAATCAGGCTATTACGCCAATCAAAAAGCATTTATTATTCCTACAAATGATAAAGTTTTACTAGCAATTCTTAACTCTAGTGTAGTGACGTTCTTATTTCATCATCTACTCTCAAAATTACAGGGTGATTTCTATGAACCAAGCTCGATATTCATGAAAGATTTCCCTATTCCCCCTGCTACGGAATCACAGCGTAAAGCTATAGAAAACCTTATACAAAAATGTCTTGCTGCTAAAGGTAAAGATGTTAAAAATATTGAAACAGAAATAGATCAGCTAGTTTATCAACTTTACGAACTAACAGCAGAAGAGATTAAAATTATAGAAGGGTAAATACCACAAATCCCAGATCCCCGACTTCTTTAAGAAGTCGGGGATCTAAAAGCAGAAATATAAACACTCATGCTACTTGCTGCTGATTTTGCAAAATATTTAATGTGTATCTAGCTCTAGTTTTAATAATATTTAATTGGTCAACTTGTGCTAATAATTTATCTAAAGTTTCAGTTTCAACCTTTGATAATTGATTTTGAGAATTTTTAATTAATAACTCCTGTAATTGCGTCTGAGTTTTAGGAAATAAAGAACTTTCTGCTAAAGCTTGCAACTCATCTATACTTAAACCAATCAATAATTCAGAATCTAAAGATAAGTTAGTTAGTTGTTGATAGGTTTCTAAGTTTAACAGTACCCCAACCTTTTCTCCCTGTGCGTTAGTGATATATTGAACTGATTCAGACATGGCTTTACAGTCAAATTTGATAGTTTTATTGTAACTTATGATTGAATTCTAGATCCCCGACTTCTCGAAGAAGTCGGAGATATCTACGCAGCTTCCCTTAATTGGGTGGGTACAGACACTTCTGGAAACGGTAGAGAAAGCTGTTCTGGTGATGGTATTGGCGCTTCCTGTAATACCGTGACTTCAATATTTACACTGACTAAATAACTACCTGTATCTGCACCTACGGCTTCAGAAATTAATTTAGCTATATCTGGACGTTTTGCGGTTAAAGGATCACGGATAATACAACGATCCCATTCATGTTTGGCAGTTGGGTTAAGATTGAGAATATAATGCTTCATCATAGGTGTAGTCCTTAAAATCCTTATTCCATCAGTCTTTCCAGGTTTGAAGACTATTTTCATAGTATAGTACAAATTTACTAAAATGGCAAGAGCATGATCAAAAATTGCCTTTAATAAAAGCAACTACTTTATAGATAAACATATAAAAACGCAAAGACGTTTTACGAAACGCCTCTACGATTTTCTGGACTGAGATGAAAGATGGTTATGTGACTAAAGAAACTTGATAATTTAAGTTTCTGATGTTGCACTTGTGGAAAACTCATCCTGAGAATTCAATAACTGCACCTCATTAATCCAATTTGCTTGTTGCGGTACGGGAATATAAATTCCGGCTGCGTCTAAGGTGATTTTTAGGCGACGACGATATTCTCGCGCTACGTTCCATTGTTTAAGCGGTTGGGTTTTGATCCAGACACGAATCATCACACCGCGATCGCTAAAATGCTCAACACCCAAAACATTTGGCTTTTCCAGAATTTGATGTTTCCATGCGGGATCTTGACTCATCTCCAAACCCACATCTTTAATTAACTTCAAAGCCTCATCTACATCCGCTTGATAAGAAACCGGAATACTTAAATCAGCCCGTGACCAACGACTAGAAAGATTAGCCACAATCTTCACCTCACTATTGGGGATAGTAATTAAGCGTCCTTCCGAATCTCGAACTTGAGTCATTCGCAGATTCAACTTTTCCACCAAACCGCCCACAGTACCCACAGTAATCATATCACCCAGGGCATATTGGTCTTCAAAAATAATCAGAAAGCCGTTAATTGCGTCTTTGATTAAGTTTTGGGAAGCGAGGGATATAGCCACACCGACTAAACCAGCACCAGCTAACAGCGGAACGATATCTATCCCCAAAGATATCAAAGCTAGTAAGCTACCTGCACCCACAAAAATAATCGTAGTGATACTTTTAGTTACGCCGGAAAATGTGGATATTCTCAACTGCAAACGTTCGGATGTTTCTGGAGTTAATAAAGCCCCACCACTCACTATGGTTGAGGTAAAATGATCTATTAAGGCATAGGTAAACCGCACAGCTACATAAGTTCCCACCGCGACAATAGTTAATTTGATGGGAATTTGGGCAATGGTGAGAATCCCAATTTGGAAGGCGCGTGTGTAGGGAAATAGTCCTAAAATAATTAAACTACCACTGCCCCAAATCCCTGCTTGTGCTATTTGAAAAAGTCTAGTTTTGACTTCTTGAAGATGCTGCTGTTGTTGTTGATTTAATAGTTTGGTAATTGGTGCAGTATCTTTGGAAATAGCCGGGATAGAATCGGCTGCATTCTTGCTTAAACGCTTTTGCCAACGCCTGACACCCCAACTGATGATGATCATTGCCAGTGTCCCCACAGCAGCAATTTCACCTTGCTGAATTAAAAACCGAGTTTGTCGTTCTTGCTTGGCTTGTTGCAGGTGTTGTTTTAAGTCATCACTAATTTGATTTGCTAATGTTAACGGGTTTGCCTGTCCAACATCTTCGTAGGTAATGGTCATCAGGTATTGGTCATTAACAAAAATCGTCGGTAATCCTTTAACTGTGCGATTCTGCACTTTAACTTCTGTTGCAGATGCCTGTAAATAATTATGGGTGATATCCTGTAAATTCTGTTGAATGTTTTGAAAACGTTCGGGAAATTTGGTTTTTGAGGCTGTGATGCTAAATAAAGGACGACCATCTAAATTAATCCAGCCAGATACCATCTTATCATCTACCTTATTGCTTGAACTACTGGGAGTGGGCAGAAAAGGTAAAGGAGAAAACTGGGCTGTGGCTTTGGTGACAGAACCGATGGTAATTACCATTGTCCCTGCTACCGCTAAAAATCGAAGTATCACTAAAATACCTCCTTGTGTGATTGAAGGCTTCCACACCCGTCCGGAACTTAAGTTCCGGGCTAATAGCTAAAGTAAACTAAAGTTTACTAAGTAATTTTTGGTTTCTTTAGTCATCTTGAGATGACTTTTGCTATCAGACTGGGAATTAATTCCCAGTTGGGTTATCGGTTTTACCTGAAGTTGACACCAATGGGAATAGGGGAATAATTAATATCCTGTCGCCTATGTCCTAAGTCGTTGCTATATTCTTACCAGAGAATGATGAAAAAAGAAAAAGCCCGATCTAGTGTTAACACGGCTCATATCAGAGGTGAAGCTAGTTCACAGGACTTTTTGAATAGCTGATTACTAATTCTCAGAAAATATGGCTAGTAATGAGAAAACCTTGTTAAAGTACGTAAAGGCTTATAAACCTGTTTCATTTTTTTAAAGGATAATTTTCATGATTGCAACCACTCCCAGATTAAAGCACGAGGTTAAAGACCTCGGCCTAGCTCCCTTGGGAAGACAACGCATTGAATGGGCTGGCAGAGAAATGCCCGTATTGAAGCAAATCCGCGATCGCTTCGAGAAAGAAAAGCCCTTTGCTGGATTGCGTATTTCAGCTTGCGCCCACGTTACCACAGAAACAGCACATTTAGCGATCGCTCTGAAAGCCGGTGGTGCTGATGCAGTTTTAATTGCTAGTAACCCCTTATCAACTCAAGATGACGTAGCTGCAAGTCTTGTAGCTGATCATGGAATTTCCGTATTTGCTCAAAAAGGCGAAGATGCCGCTACCTATAGCCGTCACGTCCAAATAGCCTTAGATCATCGCCCCAACATCATTGTTGATGACGGTAGCGACGTGGTAGCAGAATTGGTTCAACACCGTCAAAACCAAATCGCTGATTTGATTGGTAGTACCGAAGAAACCACCACCGGGATCGTGCGGTTACGCGCCATGTTTAACGAAGGCGTTCTTACATTCCCTGCGATGAACGTCAACGACGCAGACACCAAGCACTTCTTTGATAACCGCTATGGTACTGGTCAATCTACCTTAGATGGGATTATCCGCGCTACAAATATTTTGTTAGCTGGTAAAACTGTTGTCGTTGTCGGTTATGGCTGGTGTGGTAAGGGTACAGCCCTCCGCGCCCGTGGCATGGGTGCAAACGTCATCGTCACCGAAATTGACCACATCAAGGCAATTGAAGCCGTTATGGACGGTTTCCGTGTGCTACCAATGGCGGAAGCAGCACCTCACGGTGATATCTTCATTACTGTCACAGGTAACAAGCACGTCGTTCGCGGTGAACACTTTGATGTGATGAAAGACGGTGCGATCGTTTGTAACTCTGGTCACTTTGATTTGGAACTTGATTTGAAATACTTAGCCGCTAATGCTAAGGAAATCAAGGATGTCCGTCCTTTCACAGAAGAGTATAAATTGACAAATGGTAAATCCGTAGTTGTACTCGGACAAGGACGTTTGATTAATTTGGCTGCTGCTGAAGGACACCCCAGCGCAGTTATGGATATGAGTTTTGCTAACCAAGCATTAGCTGTTGAATACCTGGTGAAGAATAAGGGTAGTTTAGCTGCTGGTTTGCATTCTATTCCTAGAGAAGTGGATGAAGAAATTGCTCGTTTGAAGTTGCAAGCTATGGGCATTTTCATTGATAGTTTGACAGCCGAGCAAATTGACTATACCAATTCTTGGCAGTCTGGAACGTAAGTCATTAATTAGTTGATTTTTTGGGGATAGGCGTTTTGCTTATCCCTTTTTTTATAATTTATTGGTGTTACTTTAGTACAAATAAAACATCAGCATAGCTTTGGTATTGATTGTTATTGAAAGACCAATTTAATAACAGTTTATCCTTATTAAAAGAGCGTGTATTTAGATATTCATCAATTTTATTTTTTAACAAAGTATAATCTCTTTTTAGCTTCCAACTATCTTCTAAAGAATTAGTATCCACAAGAACCAAAAATAACCTATTACTTGCATCAAATCTTTGAGAACCTTGATTTTCATACAACCAGCGCAAAAGTTCACGTGGTTGTTTTAATGTGTTATTGATAATATCTCTTCTAATTTTCACAAAATTATCATAAAAATCTTTTACATCCTGCTGGGAACTTTCAGCAAAAGCTGTAATCAAATCAATCAATAGTTCATCATCAGGACGATTTTGATCAAAAGGAAGATTAAATATTTTGGCTGTCTTCTTTAACTCTGATAATTCCTTAATTGTTAGTTTTCTGTTCCTTCTCTCATTTTCCATAAAACCTTTTGGAAAATAAGTTACCTTGAGATCAAAAGGTATATCATCAATAAAAAAATCAACTTGTTTAATTAGCCCCACAGTTGGTAAAACACGCTCATGGTCTTTAAAAATATCCTCAATAATAATTGATGTCCAATTATTATACCAAGAACACAGAACAAAACCTTTTAAACTATGTAAAATTTCATTTTTTACTTTTTCTATTAAATTATCATAATTAGTAATCTTTTTTATGTAGTTATCAACTAGATACTTATTAATATCATTTTGATGGATACCACCCCAGTCAAAAACTCTTAGTTTATATAATTCTGCTAGTAAATCTTGCTCATGTATGCGACGTTCTTCTCTTTGTATTTCATATATTTGATTAATAGAATCATGAATAGTTTCTAAAGAAATATTAGACTTAAAAAGTGTTTCAAGGTACTGCTTTACTCCTAAATTATCTGAAGATATTTGTGCTTTTTGAAATAAATGCAAGTAATAATCTTTTCGAGCCAAAGAACGTAATTTTAAAAAATATAATCCTTCAGGAGATGATGTTAATTCAAAAAATTTATTTTCATCATAAAGCCGAGAAAGTTGAGAAAACGTATAACTCATTTTTTTTTTCAGATTTCAGATTATTTTGAGTGAATATCAGGTATTTCTTTAGACCAGTTAGGTAATTTTTCTAACAACATCAATTTTATATTATCTTCATTTCCAGGTTTTTGATAGATTAAAACGAAATCATTTTTTAAACCTCCCTTTCTGCTATCTTGAATTACTGAATTAGCTGAATAATTCATAGGAAATAATCCACGAAATTGTAATTGATTATCAGATGGTATTACCTCTTTTAAAAACTGCCAACTATCAGCATCTCTCGCATTGAAAAATAGAGCTAATATTCCACCAGGTTTCAGGATACGAGTAGCAGTTTGCATAAATTCCGTCATTTCATTCACATAATTGTTTTTATTCTTCCCTCGACTACGAGCATTAGAAACTACAATTTCTTGAGAAAAATCCGGCTCTTTATCTATTAAACAATTCCACATTTCACTCAATTCTAAGTATGGAATCCTATCACTATGTGGCGGATCAGTTAATATCAAAGAAATAGTTTCATCAGGGCAATTATTAAGAACTTTTCGATTATCACCTTGAAAAATTGCTACATCTGCTTTATTGTTAATAACATCTGTTAATTTTTTAGATACACAATAACCTTTTTTAAATTCATCTTCTTGAATAGATTTTAGTAAACTATTGGCACGTTTAATAAAACAATTCCACACATTAATTTCAAAATGTAGTGTTGGTCGCCAATATCCTATCACCCAACTACCAACTTCTATTTTATTTGTTGGTTCAGATTTTGTTTTACCTCTTCCTGTAATTGCAAAAACCATCTTAGACATTTGACCAGAAGCAGCAGTTAATGATAGCAATAATGCAGATTTGATAGAATCTGGTTGTTTGTGAATTGCATTAAGTAACAAATCTATATTATGTAATGCACGACCAGTAAATAAATCTTTTAGTGTTAAAGTATCATTTGTATTTATACGGCTATTTTGAAATAACTTAATTGGTCGAGGTATTTTAGGTTCGTATCCCTCAAATTGTTTAAATGCTTGATAGTCATAATTAGTTGGTATCCTTTTATCACTTTCATTTCTTCTTGGCGATAAATGCCAAACTGAATTTAGTTCATTTTCATGCCATAAATAGTGAGTTGCAAATTTTCCATCTTCTAGTAAGTAAGTTTTATATATTTCTGATTTAACACTTATTTCTAATTCATCAAGGGCTTTTTTTAAAATATCTGGATTTGGTAAATTTACTAATAAATTCGATAATTCTACAGCTACAGGATTAATGTCAATACCTATGAATCGTCTTTCCCTAATTACTGCTTCACGAGCAACTAAACCTGATCCTAAAAATGGATCTAAAACAATATCACCTTTTTCTGTTAAGTTTTCAATTAAAAATGCTAAACATTCAATTGGTTTTTTACCCCAATATTTATGAAAAGCAGCTAATCCTTTATAGCCTTTTGGTAATACTATTGTTTCAGGATTTGTTTTTGTCAATTCTAATTCAAATAGACTTAATTGTTTAACAATAGATTTCATTATTTATGTAATCAAGATTATGTTTTATTGAAAGACACGGATGATTTTATACAAAATAGATTATAACATAAGTCCTTAAATTATCGGTTGTTAATAAAATTTAACAAAAAGTCTTTATAACTAGGCGAATATAATTCACATCTACACAGACACATAGCATCCGAAAAAAGTGGATAAAGAGTAGATGTAGGTTGACATGACAAAAACCAACATCTTTATAAGATTATTGCGTTTGGTTGCGCTTTGCTTAAACCAACCTACGAATTATTACTGGGTAAAGAATAATGAAAGTAGGATAGAAGTTAATATAAAACAATGATAAAATAAAGTAATGTCGAAAAAACGTAAATTACTGGAGAAAGTTCTTTCAGGATCTAAAAATCTTCAATTCGATGATTTGGTGACATTAGTTGAAGCCTTTGGTTTTTCCTTATCACGTATCAACGGTAGTCATCACATTTTTACTCATCCAACTATCCCTGAACTTATTAACTTACAAAATCGCAATGGTAAAGCTATTCCTTATCAAATTCGGCAATTTTTGATTTTGATTGAAAAATATTCCTTAACTATGGAGAATGAATAATGAAACACTATCACATTAATATTTTCTACAGTCAAGAAGATGAAGGTTATATTGCTGATATTCCTGATTTAAAATATTGTTCAGGATTTGGTTTAACTGAAGAAGAAGCACTACAAGAAGTTCTCAAAGCTAAAACTGCTTGGTTAGAAGCTGCGGAAATAGAAGGTAAACCCATTCCCGAACCAAGATATAAACCTGTAATTTATCAAATAGCTTCATAACTTTATAGTCTTATGGAAACATTAAATTATCGAGAAATAGTTAAAAATTTCATCCAAAAATATGCACAGGAAGAATGTGTAGAAGATTCAGAAAATCTCGAAATTGTTTTTGATACAGAAAGGGATGTTTATTTATTATTGGTTACAGGATGGAAGGATGAAAAAAGAATTTATTGGTTTCCCATTCATATTAGTATTAAAGATGGTAAAATCTGGATTGAAAGGGATTTTACGGAAGAAGGAATTCCTCATCAATTAGTAGAGTTAGGTGTTCCGAAAACAGATATTGTTTTAGGTTTTAGATCACCTTATGTCAGACAGTTTACAGGTTTTGCATCGGTTTAGATTTTTTGCGTCTTTACATAAAATAAAAAATCTTGATCATTGCTATACTAGAAGCATTCCTAAATCATCATCTCATGCTAACCGTAACCATTGATGAAATCCAGAAAAACTTCACTAGCTATCTTCACCAAGTAGCAGCAGGAGAAAGCATTATTATCATTGAAGCAGGTAAAGCGATCGCAGAAATTAAACCAGTTCCCAATATTATGGAAAAATTAGATTACCCTGAATTAGTACAACAAGTGTTAGCAACACATACAGACGGTCATTGCTCTGAAGGAACAGAAATCGAGTTAATATTTGATATTCAAAGAAATCGCTATTGAGTAATTCATATAGGTTGGGAAGGTGAAAATAGAACCTATGGTACAATGATTCATGTAGATATTAAAGATGGAAAAATCTGGATTCAGAGAGATTTAACTGAGGAAGGGGTAGCTAATGAATTGGTAGAATTAGGAGTACCAAAAAGCGATATAGTTTTAGCTTTTAGAGCGCCTCATATCAGACAATTTACTGATTTTGCACAAGATTAAAACTTTGCGTCTTTGCATGACACAAAAACCCCAAAAATCCCCATCATTAATCATTAGGAGGATGCCAACTTAAACTAATCCAAATAGCCCTAGCTTGGACAACATCTTCATTATTTAATCGTAAAGCTAAAACTGTCGCTCTGCCAATAGCAGTTATCCCAATAATATGAGTACCACCATTTGCCCATTGAAAATGATCTAACCATCTTTGTAGACGAGGATTAAACAAAGATATAGATTCATTCTTTACAGGATCATTAGCTGTTATTTTCGCTCCTTTAAACTCATTACAACGATAACAACAAGCAGCTAAATTTTCTCGCTCATCATTTCCCCCCAATGAACTAGGCAAAATATGATCCATAACTAAAGGCATACCTGTTAACCGGCTAGAAGTGCGACAATATTCACATCTATAACCAGCCTCATTAATAACTTGTTGACGAAGAGATTTAGAAATAGATGACACTGGTATTATACTAATTGCTCAAAATCTGGAAGAGAAAACCCTTGCCACTTTAAAAGTGCATAGGCATAAGCTTTTTTTAACATTAAATAATCAGCACTCACCCGCAACGATTTCAACAATAACCTATCAGATTCACTTAATTGATTATTTTGATTTTTTTCTAACAGTTGAAAATGTAATTCTTGCTGACTTTCTGGAATTTGACTTTGAGCAATAGTTAATAATTCCTCAATTGTTAATTCTTGCATAGCAATTAATTCCCCTTGTAATTCCAGAGGTGCATAATCAATAGCAGGAGGAGCATTAATTTGAGTAGGCATAATTTATCCTGGTATTTGACCTATATATATTTTATAACACTTCTCTTTCTTTGCGTCTCTGCTCCTTTGCGACTTTGCGCGAAATAAAAATATTCAACCCAAAGTTAAAATATTCTCTGGAAAATCCACCACCAAACGCAACAACTTTAACCACTCAGAACCCAATAAAATCTCATTAATGCCTTTGCCCACATTCACAGGAATTTGATACTGCTTTCCATCTAATATCACTTGACCTAAATAAATCTGAAATTTTGATTCACCTTTAGCAGTCCGTAACATTTCCTCCCCACTATACAACCATTCTAAACCATCTAAATCTTGTGTATTAATAGCCATAAAACCTGCAAAACCACTATCGAATAGGGCATCTACAGCAAGATTCAAGCCATCATTAGTAACTAATTCAATCTCAAAAAATAATTGCCCATTTTCTCCAAAGTAACCCTCTATCATATTGTGCCAGTTGTCCCCGTTTCATTCAAACAAAAAACGAAGTGTCTAGCTTGAGGATATTTTTCCAACATTCTTTTATGAGATTGCATTCTATCCTGATCAAGAAAGTATTCTCCACTATTTGGTTCTATGGCAATATACCAACCATAGTGACTTTCGATATATTCAGAACGGACACGCTCAAAAATTGCCCGACAACGTTGATAAAATATTTCATCTTCCGCTTCTCGTCTAGCTAATTCTTCTGGTGCTATAATCAATTCCGGAAAAATTCTTCCTCTTCTTACCACTTTTTTTGATGTGATGTGAGTCATATTTTTAACTTGAACTCTATTTATTATTTTAACTTGAATTATGCTTGTATGTACAGACTGATTACCGTTATTCAACCAACAACGAATCGCAACCAATATCTTCATCCCAAAGTTCCGGGTTAGTCGTAATAAAATCACTCATCATTTGTTCACATTCATCTAAATTTAAATCCACTACTTCCACACCATGAGATACCATAAACTCCTTCGCACCCGAAAAAGTCTTTGATTCTCCAGCAATAACTTTTTTAATGCCAAATTGCACCACAGCACCAGCACACAAATAACAAGGCATTAATGTAGAGTAAAGTATTGTACCTCTGTAGTTACCAATTCTCCCTGCATTGCGGAGGCAATCAATTTCCGCATGAGTCACAGGATCACCGTCTTGCACGCGCTTATTGTGTCCGCGGCCGACAATTTTACCATCCTTAACCAGCACAGAACCAATGGGAATTCCCCCTTCTTGTCTACCTTGTTGAGCTTCCAAAATTGCCGCATCCATAAATTCGTCCATTTGTCAATGCTCCTGATCTAAAAAGATAAGTATTATTGATGCTTCCCTGTGGAAAAACTGTGGAAAACCCATCCTCAATTTTTACAAAATAATGATCCTCCATGAAACTCATAAATAATAAATTAAAGTTTTCCACAGCTTTTCGGTAAAAAATTGGATTTTTACCGCAATTTTAAATAAAAATTAATCATTTATTATATTTTTCTTAAAATTCGGACTGAATAAGAGAGATTTGAATTTGATAAATTAGTTTCTTGGTTGTGGAAAACATCCAGAAAATTAATTCTATTTTAGGGAACGAGTCGCCATTTGAATGCGATCGCTCAATTGGTGTAAAGTTTGAACTAAACTCTGATCACTTTCTTGTAACTGGGTAATCTTTTCACAACTATACATCACCGTCGTATGATCTTTACCACCAAACTCCTCCCCTATTTTGGGTAAACTCAAATTTGTAAGTTGTCGCATTAAATACATTCCGATTTGTCTAGCCCAACTAATTTCCCGACGACGGGAATTACTTTTTAAGTCCTCAATAGAAACATTTAAAGCATCAGCGACTATATTTAAGATTATCTCTGGAGTTGTGGCTATTTTCTGGCTAGGAGTTCCGAGAATGGGAGCAAGATTTTCCACAGTCATAGGTAAACCCCAAATAGAAATATAAGCCAAAGCCCGAATTAATGCCCCTTCCAACTCACGGATATTAGAAGTACAATTAGAAGCAATATATTCAACTACCTCCCGTGGTAAACGAATATTTTCATATTCAGCTTTTTTCTGCAAAATCGCCATTCTGGTTTCTAAATCAGGGGTTTGAATATCCGCAATTAGCCCCATAGAAAACCGGGAACACAACCGTTCTTGTAAACTGGGAATTTGATTAGGAGGACGATCTGAAGCAATTACAACTTGCTTACCTGCCTCATGTAAAGTATTAAAAGTATGAAAAAATTCCTCTTGAGTATATTCCTTCCCCTCCAAAAATTGAATATCATCAACTAACAACATATCAGCAGCCCGATAATGTTCGCGGAAAGTTTGCATACTATCTTGACGAATAGCAGTAATTAAATCATTTGTAAACTGCTCCGTAGACACATAAAATATCTTAGAATTAGGACAGATTTCCCAGCGATAATTACCAATAGCTTGCATTAAGTGAGTTTTCCCCAAACCCACACCACCACATAAAAATAACGGATTAAATTCCCTCCCCGGATATTCGGCTACAGCTAAAGAAGCAGCATGAGCCATGCGATTGTTAGCGCCGACCACAAACCGCGGAAAAACATATTTAGAATTTAAATCTGAAGTCTTTTGCGTATTTATCGGAGCATTTGCCAAAATATGATTTATTGCTGGTAATTTCCCCCCTAGTTCCTGTTTACCCAAATGAGAAACTTCCTCATCTTCAACTACAGTAATATAAATTTCGATGGGATAACCCACAATATCTTGGACTACATTAGCAATAGTATGAATGTAATATTTTTGCAGCCAATTGCGAGCAAAAGGATTAGGAGCATATATTACCAAACAGTTGTTTTCTAGCTGCTGTGCTTTAGCTGTCTTAATCCAAGTTTCAAAGGTAGGAGGAGCTAACTCTAACTGTAAACGCTCTAATACATGATTCCACAAACCATCTATGGGAATTTCCATTAACGCCACCTTTATCCGTAATTCCTAATTCCTAATTTGTAATCACATACAATAAGATCCCCAACTTCTGATTTCAATTCATAATTTATTTACAAGCCAAAAAAGAAGTCGGGAATCTGAACTACTCTAAAGATACATAAATCAAATAGGAGGCTATATAATTATCCTGATAAAAACCAGGGGTAGCCAGTATCCTAGCACTACTAACGAATACGGAGCAATAATCACATGATGAAGATCAATAATTATAACCTAGCAGCTAGAAATATTAATACTAGATTTTTACGCCAAAACTTGGAAAATAAAGGGAAAAAATGGATTGCAGTCTGTGGTGTAGCAGTTTTCATGCTGGGAGGTTGTACCAGTCTCAAGAAAATCACCTCAGAAATAGAACCTAGTCATGCTCAATCACAAAAAACTACTACACCCACCACAGAAATTGCTCCTCCCGCGATTTTTTCCGCTTCTGGAGATCCTAACTTTGTTGTCAAAGTCGTACAAAAAGTAGGAGGTGCAGTTGTTCGCATTGATTCAACGAGAACCGTTACCACTCAAGCACCAGACGAATTTTCTGATCCCTTTTTTCGCGGCTTTTTTGGCAATAGAATCCCTTCTCAACAAAGAGAAAGAGTAGAAAGAGGTAGCGGTTCGGGATTTATCATTAATTCATCTGGGCAAATTTTAACTAATTCCCACGTTGTCGACGGTGCTGATTTAGTTACAGTTACTCTCAAAGATGGCCGGACTTTTAAAGGTAAGGTATTAGGTGAAGATGCCGTAACAGATGTGGCTGTAATTCAAATTGAAGCTAATAACTTACCCACCCTAGCTTTAGGTAAGTCGGATACTTTGCAACCAGGAGAAGCCGTTATCGCTATTGGTAATCCCTTGGGTTTAAATAATACTGTCACCTCTGGAATTATCAGCGCCACAGATCGTTCTAGTAGTGATATCGGTGCAAGTGATAAGCGTGTTGATTATCTGCAAACAGATGCAGCAATTAACCCTGGTAATTCTGGTGGACCATTACTAAATTACCGTGGTGAAGTCATTGGGATGAATACAGCAATTATTCAAGGCGCTCAAGGTTTAGGATTTGCTATTCCTATTAATACTGCCCAAAAAATTGCTGAGGAAATAATTGCTAAAGGTAGAGTTGATCATCCCTATTTAGGCATACAAATGGTCACACTCACACCTGAAGTTAAGGAAAAAATCATTGCCAGATTTGGCGAGAAAATAAATTTATCTGCAAATGAAGGAATCCTCTTAATCAGGATTGTTGCTAATTCACCCGCAGCGGTTTCTGGATTGCGTCCAGGAGATGTTATAAAGAGTATTAATAATCAACCAGTTTTGAAAGTTGATGAGGTGCAAAGAATAGTAGAAAATAGTAAAATCGGTATTCCTCTCCAAGTGCAAGTAGATCGTAATGGTAAAGTTTCTCAATTTTTAGTTAAACCTGCACCTTTACCAGTTAACAAGCAATAAAATTCCTTAGAAACTGTCAGAATCAGGATGTCCACCGATTAAAGGATGAACAGGATGGAAACAGGAATTAAAAAAAATAGATTTGAAACATAATGAATGAATTAGCACCAATCATTAAATTAGGTAATCCGATATTACGACAAAAAGCTGCTGCGGTTGAGAATATTCAAGATGAGAAAATTCAAAACCTGATTGATGAACTAATTACCTCAGTTGCTCAAGCTAATGGGGTGGGAATTGCTGCACCACAAATAGCAGCATCCTACCGTTTATTTATCGTTGCTTCCCGTCCTAATGCCAGATATCCCCACGCACCAGAAATGCCACCAACAGCAATGATCAACCCCCGAATTATTGCCCATTCTTCGGAAATGGTTAAAGGTTGGGAAGGTTGTTTAAGTGTTCCTGGAATTAGGGGTTTAGTCCCTAGATATCAAACAATTGAAGTTGAGTATACAGACCGTTATGGCAATTTACAAAAACAAGAATTAACGGATTTTGTTGCCAGAATTTTTCAACATGAATATGATCATCTAGAAGGATTAGTATTTTTAGATCGTGTGGAAAATAATCATGATTTAATTAGTGAGGAAGAATATCAAAAATCGGTGATTGGTAAAAATGAGTGATCCACAGATCCCCGACTTCTCTAAGAAGTCGGGGATCTAAATTCTCCTAAATTCTCGGTGATATTTTACCAACCTAATTTTTCTAAAATGGGTTTTGTAGACACAATATGTCTGTCTAAACCCAATTCTTTGGGACTGACACCTAAAGCTAAAGCAATTAACTGGGGTAAGTGTAAAATCGGTAAACCTAACTTTTCCCCAATTACTTTTTCTACCTCTGGTTGACGAGAATCTAAATTCAAATGACACAAAGGACATGGTGTGACAATACAATCAGCACCATTATTTAAAGCTTCTTGGATGTGATTTCCCGCCATTTGGAAAGATTCGGTTGTCGCATAGCTAGATAAAGGCCAACCACAGCATTGAGTTCTGCCACGATAATATACAGGTGTCGCCCCTACTGCCCGAAATACATTTTCCATTGCTTCGGGTTTAAAAGGATCATCATAGGGCATGGATTTCTGAGCGCGAAGCAGATAACAGCCATAGAAAGCTGCACATTTTAATCCACTTAATTTCTTGGTAACACGCTGAGTAATTTCCTCTAAACCATAATCTGTGACTAAAGCATAAAGAAGATGTTTAACTTCTGTACTCCCCCGATAAGGAGAACAGCCTTCTTTTTCTAATAAACCATTAACCTTATTCACGTAATCAGGATTTGTTGATTGACATTCTTTTAATCGTTCATCAACATGACCAATAACACCTTGACAAGTGCTGCAATGGGTAAGTAAAGGGAGATTTAATGATTCTGCTAACGCGATATTTCTGGCATTAACGGTATCTTCTAGTAGTTGAGAATCTTCTTTAAATGTGCCTGAACCACAGCAAGAGGCTTTTTTCAGTTCAACCAATTCAATACCCAAGGCTTGAGTGAGAGATTGAGTTGATATATACAGTTCCCTACAAGCCCCTTGAGCTACACAGCCTGGATAGTAAGCGTATTTTAGCGGTTTAGATAGCATAAAAGTATAGTTGGTTTATTGTTTAGAGGTGATGAGGATTGATTAATTGGGTGGTTACTGTGGTTATTAAACCTTTATCTCTCATTTCCAGGATCTCCTTCATCTTTAATCCTCAGTTTTAATGATAGAACCTATACTCAGGTTCACCCTTTCCGATAAGATGTATATGCCCAAAAAAAACTTTGTTCATTTAGAGCAAATCATAGCAACTTGTTAAGGACTTTTATTTATGAGCCAAGCAGCAACTTTTGAAAAAGTTAAAAAAATTATCGTTGAGCAACTTAGCATAGAGGATGCGGATACGGTTACACTAGAAGCCAATTTTGTTGATGATTTAGGGGCTGATTCCCTAGATACAGTGGAGTTAGTTATGGCTTTGGAAGAAGAATTTGATATCGACATTCCTGATGAAGCGGCTGAAAAAATTAAAACTGTTCAAGACACTGTGGATTATATCTCTAGTCACGCTACTGCATCTCCATAGGCAAATTTTGATTCAGCATTGACGGGTTTAAACAAATACTTTAAGAGTATACAAATTAACTGGATAAACCCGTCCTTAGATGAGTGTTAAGTGTCTAAACTGTAAGTTTGACTTCAAAAAAAGCACCAAAAGTCCATAATATTGAGCAAACAGTATAGTCTTAACTAAGAATACTTAACTCGGAACTCAGCCCTCTTAATTGTTTCCCCCTGCTGCTTTTTCGCCATATTTAATGCAATCATGACAGACTATAAACGTAACCGCGTTGTTGTAACAGGTGTGGGCGCGATTACACCCATTGGTAACACACCAGCCGAATATTGGGAAGGATTATTAAGCGGAC
Source organism: Dolichospermum sp. UHCC 0352 (assembly GCF_009711925.1). Classification (NCBI taxonomy): domain Bacteria; kingdom Bacillati; phylum Cyanobacteriota; class Cyanophyceae; order Nostocales; family Aphanizomenonaceae; genus Dolichospermum; species Dolichospermum sp. UHCC 0352. The sequence continues at coordinate 64,135 of NZ_VIKY01000191.1, forward strand.
GAAATGGGATTGACTATATCACCGCCTTTGATGCTTCTAAACATAGTTGCCGCATTGCGGGTGAAGTCAAAAACTTTGATCCACACACTTACTTAGATCGCAAAGAAGCCAAGAGGATGGATCGGTTTGCCCAATTGGGTGTATCAGCAGCTAAACAAGCTATTGCTGATTCAGGTTTAGTAATTGATGATCTCAACGCTGAACAAGTTGGTGTAATTATCGGTTCGGGAATTGGTGGAATTAAAGTTTTAGAAGACCAACAAACCATTTACTTAGATCCTAATAAAGGTCCTAGTCGTTGTAGTCCCTTCATGATTCCCATGATGATCGCCAATATGGCAGCAGGATTAACAGCAATTCATACTGGGGCAAAAGGTCCAAATTCCTGCTCTGTAACAGCTTGTGCTGCGGGTTCTAATTCTATCGGCGATGCTTTTCGTCAAATTCAAGGCGGATATGCCACAGCCATGATTTGCGGTGGCTGTGAAGCCGCAGTTACACCCCTGTCAGTGGCAGGATTTGCGGCTGCTCGCGCCCTGTCCACCCGCAATGATGATCCGGCTCATGCTTGTCGTCCCTTTGATCGTGATCGTGATGGCTTTGTCATGGGTGAAGGAGCAGGAATTTTAATTCTCGAAGAATTAGAACACGCCCTCAGCCGGGGCGCAAGGATTTATGGGGAAATTGTTGGTTATGGGATGACCTGTGATGCTTATCACATGACTTCTCCTGTTCCCGGTGGTTTAGGTGCAGCCAGAGCGATTGAGTTAGCTTTAAAAGATGCGTCACTGACACCGGAAATGGTTAGTTACATCAATGCTCATGGAACTAGTACATCAGCTAATGATGTGAATGAAACCGCGGCGATTAAGAAAGCTTTGGGAGATCATGCGTATAAAGTAGCCATCAGTTCTACTAAATCCATGACAGGACACCTGTTAGGCGGTTCTGGTGGGATTGAAGCTGTAGCGACAATTTTAGCGATCGCTCATGATCAAATTCCCCCCACCATCAACATCGAAAATCTTGATCCAGAATGTGATCTAGATTATGTCCCCCATACCAGTCGCGCTCAAGTAGTAGAGGTAGCTCTATCTAATTCCTTTGGCTTTGGTGGTCATAATGTTACCCTAGCCTTCAAGAAATTTAATCCCTAAAGATACTTCCTAGTCAGGTATTAGGTGACAGGTGACGTTAATAACCTAATCACCCATTACCACGACTTGTATTATTGATCCCCAAATAATTTTGCTAGTGGTTAGCTTTTAAAGAAGTGAACCTGTGGCAAGTATGATAGAGATCATTCCTAACTGAACAGTTAGTTTAGGATAACCAAATTATCGGCTTTATTCATCACCAAGAACTCAGAATATCCCCCTTGTCCATTGACAATTGGGAATGAGATGATGAAGAAAGTGGGATCACTTTATAATGACCCCAGCAAGAAAAAGCTAAAAAGAGTCCTAACCCGTCGTTAACAATAAAGAGATTATGGCTGTTGCAACCCAATCCATCCAAGAACTTTGTATTAATTCGATCCGCTTTTTGGCTGTAGATGCCATAGAAAAATCTAAATCAGGACACCCAGGACTACCGATGGGCGCGGCTCCAATGGCTTTTGTGCTTTGGGATAGCTTCATGCGCTATAACCCCAAAAATCCCCAGTGGTTCAACCGCGATCGCTTTGTTTTGTCCGCAGGTCATGGTTCAATGTTGCAGTATGCCCTACTGTACCTAACAGGCTACGATAGCGTTACCATAGACGACATCAAGCAATTTCGTCAATGGGGTGCTAAGACCCCAGGCCACCCCGAAAACTTTGTCACAGCCGGTGTAGAAGTTACAACAGGCCCTTTAGGTCAAGGAATTGCCAATGCAGTTGGTTTAGCAGTAGCCGAAGCACACCTAGCTGCTAAGTTTAACAAGCCTGATGCCACAATTGTTGACCACTACACCTATGTAATTCTTGGTGATGGTTGCAACATGGAAGGTATTTCCGGTGAAGCTGCTTCTATTGCCGGACACTGGGGATTAGGTAAACTCATTGCTCTTTATGACGACAACCACATCTCCATTGATGGTTCTACAGATGTAGCTTTCACTGAAGATGTTTCTAAACGCTTTGAATCCTACGGTTGGCACGTTCTCCACGTTAAAGATGGTAACACCGATTTAGCCGGAATTGCCCAAGCCATTGAAGCCGCAAAAGCTGTCACCGACAAACCCACCATGATTAAGGTGACAACCACCATTGGTTATGGTTCTCCTAACAAACAAGATACCGCTGGTATTCACGGTGCGGCTTTGGGACCAGAAGAAACCATCGCTACCCGCAAAAATTTAGGTTGGGAATATGACGCTTTTGTAGTTCCTGAAGATGCCCTTAATCATACTCGCAAAGCAGTAGAACGCGGTGCTGGTTACGAATCCGCATGGAACACAGTTTATGCTGGTTACAAAGCTAAATACCCCCAAGAAGCGGCTGAATTTGACCGTTTCATTAGCGGCAAATTACCAGAAGGTTGGGATCAAGTATTACCTACCTATACACCAGAAGATAAAGCATTACCTACCCGTAAACACTCAGAAAACTGCCTCAACAAACTAGGGGCTGTTTTACCTGAGTTAATTGGTGGTTCTGCTGACTTAACCCACTCCAACCTCACCGAACTCAAAGGCGCTGGTGATTTCCAAAAAGGACATTTCGCTAATCGCAACATTCACTTCGGCGTGCGGGAACACGCCATGGGTGCAATCTGTAACGGTATGGCGTTGCACAACTCAGGTTTGATTCCTTACGGTGCAACTTTCCTAATCTTTACAGATTATATGCGGGCTGCTATTCGTTTGGCTGCTCTTTCCGAAGCTGGTTCAATTTGGGTCATGACTCACGACTCCATTGGCCAAGGTGAAGATGGTCCTACTCACCAACCCATTGAAACCCTTGCTTCTTTGCGGGCTATTCCTGATTTAACCGTAATTCGTCCCGCTGACGGCAATGAAACATCCGGTGGTTACAAAGTCGCAATTGAGAAGTCTAAAGCAAAAGCTTCTACCTTATTGGCTTTTACTCGTCAAAATGTTCCTAACTTGGCAGGTACATCCATTGCAGGTGTTGCTAAGGGTGCGTATACAATTGTTGATTCTGAAGGTACACCAGATATCATCTTGATTGGTACTGGTTCAGAAGTCAGTCTCTGCGTTAGTGCAGCGGAAAAATTAACTGCGGTCGGTAAGAAGGTTCGCGTTGTTTCTATGCCTTCTTCAACCTTGTTTGACACACAAGATGCAGCTTACAAAGAATCTGTTCTTCCTAAAGCTGTTACTAAGCGTCTATCTGTAGAAGCTGCTAGTAGTTTCGGCTGGCACAAATATATCGGTAGCGAAGGCGACACTGTAAGTATTGATACTTTTGGTGCTTCTGCTCCTGGTGGTATTTGTTTGGAGAAGTTTGGCTTCACTGTTGATAATGTTTTAGCTAAAGCTGAGGCTTTGTTAGGTTAATTATCACAGGATATTTTCTGATTTTGTGGGGTGGGCTGTAAAAGCTCACCTTTTTTTTGTGGAAAAAGTTAATCTATGATTTCTAAAAAATAATTTAAATAAATAAACGAACCACAGAGGCACAGAGAACACAGAGGGAGGAGAAATAGAAATATTGTTTAAGAGCCAAATTCATTGATTCTTGTAAATATCCTAATGCAGATAAAACTTCGATTTATTCATCTTTAATTGATACTGTTACCATTGTCTTTACCTCATCATTAAGTTATTTAGATATTTTGTTATATTTTTAGAGGAAATTTCATGAACATTAACAAAAATGAACTTACACGAGTATAACATTAGTGTATGATAGAATATTACTAATATCACAATAATTAACTCTCTGTTGATATTATGCAAACACAAACACGGTATTACAGCCCAGAAGAATATTTAGAACTAGAAGAGAAAGCAGAATATAAAAGCGAATACCGAGACGGAGAAATTATCCCCATGACTGGAGGAACAACAAATCATAATAAAATAGCAGGTAACTTTTATGCTTATCTGAAATTTGGGTTAAAGAAGCAAAATTATGATGTGTATATTGGTGATGTGCGTTTGTGGATACCGCGTTATCGTCAGCATACATACCCTGATATCATGGTAATTCAAGGAGAACCTATTTACACAGGTGCAAATACAACTACTGTCATGAATCCTTTATTAATTGCTGAAGTTTTATCTAAATCAACTAGCAATTATGACCAAAGTGATAAATTCATGTACTATCGTTCTATCCCTGAATTTAAAGAATATATTTTAATTAATCAATATCAATATCATGTTATGCAATATGTGAAAACCGACGATAGTAAATGGATATTCACAGAATTACAGTCTGAATCGGATATTTTGACATTGGAAACCATAGATTTTCAGATTGCTTTGAGTGACTTATATGAACAGGTGAATTTTACACAAGTTAATGAAAATGAATAATTAAGAGAACTCTATTTTCTGCTATATACTAAACACGCTTGGGAAATTAACTTTTACAAGATTAGGAAAAACCTAGATTTGTAGGGGTTTGGTACTGCTAAACCCCTACTATGGAATCACACGATTAAGACGTTTTGAATATAAATTAGTCCGTGAGTTGCCCAAACTTGCTCATGTTTACATATAATTTATTATAAGAAGAGTATTAAATTAATATCGCAAAAATTACCTAAAGTTATGAAACAAAGGTTATTTAGTCAAGTGTTGATAGGGGTGACACAAATTGTTATTCTCGCTTCCTTGACAGCATTAACGACAATTGCGACTACCAACCAACCCAGCCACGCTAAAGGTGAGACCTTTTACTGTGGCAAAAGTAAAGGTATACCTGTTACCTTTGTCCGTACTCAAGATAGTAGAAAAGTAACAATAGTTCGCTGGACTTCTAATGCTTACTTTCCACCACCTTGGACTGCTCAACGTCGTTGTGACGAAGTATCGCGCAGATTTCAAAGGAGTAATGACAACGGTACTCTGAAAAATATCACCACTGGGACGCTCAGAGGTGAACCAGTTGTTTGTGCTGGTACTAGCCAAAATACTGCTTGTACAAGTAATAATTTATTATTTACCCTCAAACGTGGAGTTAATCCCAGTGCTACTCTCCGCAGACTCTTAGACCGTCGGGGTTTGGCTGCTGGTAATACACTCAATGAAAGTGCAGGTGACACTATTAATATTGATTTCCAGCTTTACCTCGATAATGCCACTGTTGAACCGGATTAAATTAACATGACTTGGCGGATATTAAAATTTGTCGCCTGTATTGGCGGTTTGTCAATGTTGCTTTCAAGTTCAGCAGTAAGTGTTAGTATTTCTGATCAAGAAACTAGCATGACAAAACCGCCAATTCCATTATCAGTGGCACAGTTGCAGGAAAAAGCGGCGGCTATTACTGTCAAGATATTATCAACAGATTTTTTGGGTTCAGGAATATTACTAAATAAACAAAATTCAGTTTATACAGTATTAACAAATGCCCATGTTTTACGAGCAGATAACCCCCCTTATCGTATTCAAACACCAGATGGGGAAATCTATCAAGCAGATGTACAAAAAAATGTAAATTTTCAGAATTATGATTTAGCAATATTGCAATTTTCGACTATTAAAAAAATCTATTCTGTTGCAAATTTGGGTACTGTTCCCAAAATAGGAGATCAGGTATTTATTGCCGGGTTTCCTATGGAGGAAGAAAGCGAAAAAATCAGCTTTGTATTTATTGGTGGTAAGGTATCTTTGGTGTTATCAAAAGCCTTAGAAGCTGGTTATCAGGTGGGATATACAAATCATTTGGAAAAGGGAATGAGTGGCGGTGCTTTATTGAATAAACAGGGTGAGGTTGTAGGTGTAAATGGGATGCACGCTTATCCTTTATGGGATGCTCCCTCTGTGTTTGTTGATGGTTCGCAAGTAGAGGAGAATTTACATCAGCAAATTGTGCGTTTAAGTTGGGCTATACCGATAGATAGGGTTGTGCAAATGATGGATAAATTCGAGATATCTAATTCGGATTTCGTTATAAAAATAAACCGCCCCGAACTCAAGTTCAGGGCTAATAACTAAAGTCCGTTAAAACGGACTATAAATTTTTCTTCAGTCGTCTTTAGACGACTTTTGCTATTAGACTCAGAATTCATTCTGAGGCGGGCTGGTTTTCATACTGCACCAAGTTTATTATCCCAGATTTTGAAAGAGGAGAAAAAATAAATGAATTATAAATACACATTTCCAGCAGTGCTGATAGGGGTATCAATCGCACTGGTACAAACGCAAGTAGCCTTCGCACTATCATCAGGTCAAGTAGCGAAAATTGCCAAACAAATCACTGTTTTAATTGATAGTTCTGCTCCCGGTTCAGGGGTAATTGTTAAGCGTTCAGGCAACACTTACACTGTTCTCACTGCTGCTCATGTTGTCACTAGTAAAAATAAAGCTGAAATAGTCACTCCAGATGGTAAACGCTACCAACTCAACTACAGCACTGTTAAACCTCTACCAGGAGTAGATTTAGCTACTTTCCAATTTACTAGCAGCAATAATTATCCAGTTGCTAAAATCGGCAATTCTGATCAATCTTCTGAAGGAACAATAGCTTATGTAGCAGGATTCCCAAAAGCCAAAGCTGCTTCTATTTCCAGTTCAATTTACAATTTCACTGATGGGAAGATTACCGCAAACGCTTCCAGACCACTTAAAGATGGCTATGCCTTGGTGTATAGCAATATTACCTTACCAGGGATGAGTGGTGGACCTGTGTTTAATGAGCAAGGGGAATTAATAGGAGTTCATGGAAAAGGAGATGTATCAGAAGCAGAGATAGCAACTTCAAAGATTAATCCTGAAGTTGCTTATATTAAATCAGGTTTTAATTTGGGGATTCCTATTAATACTTTTTTGCGACTATCAGCTAAATCTGGGGTAGATGTGGGTGTGACTCCACCGCCAGAGAGAATAGTCACAGCACCGAAAGCTGACGACTTCTTTATTCAGGGTGTGGATAAGCAAAACAAAGGAGATAATCAAGGGGCAATAATAGCTTACAATGAAGCAATTAGGCTGAATCCTAACGATGCCGATGCCTACTACAACCGGGGAAAAGTCCGTTCTGATTTAGGAGATAAGCCAGGAGCAATAGATGATTACAACCTAGCTATCAAGTTTAATCCTAACGATGCTTATGCCTACAACAACCGGGGAAATGTCCGTGATGATTTAGGAGATAAGCAAGGAGCAATAGATGATTTCAACCAAGCTATCAAGATTAATCCTAACCTTGCCCAAGTCTACTACAACCGGGGACTTGTCCGTAAGGATTTAGGAGATAAGCAAGGGGCAATAGATGATTACAACCTAGCTATCAAGATTAATCCTAACTTTGCCAAAGCCTACAACAACCGGGGAGTTGCCCGTAATGAATTAGGAGATAAGCAAGGAGCAATAGTTGATTACAACCAAGCTATTAACATTAATCCTAACGATGCCCTAGCCTACTACAACCGGGGATTTGTCCGTTATGAATTAGGAGATAAGCAAGGAGCAACAGATGATTTAAACCAAGCTATCAAGATTAATCCTAACGATGCCCTAGCCTACTACAACCGGGGAAATTTCCGTAATGAATTAGGAGATAAGCAAGGAGCAATAGTTGATTACAACCAAGCTATTAACATTAATCCTAACGATGCCGAAGCCTACAACAACCGGGGAAATATCCGTGATGATTTAGGAGATAACCAAGGAGCAATAGATGATTACAACCAAGCTATCAAGTTTAATCCTAACCTTGCCGAAGCCTACAGCAACCGGGGAAATGTCCGTAATGAATTAGGAGATAAGCAAGGAGCAATAGATGATTTCAACCAAGCTATCAAGATTAATTCTAACGATGCTCTAGCCTACAACAACCGGGGAATTGTCCGTTCTGAATTGGGAGATAAGCAAGGAGCAATAGATGATTTCAACCAAGCTATCAAGATTAATCCTAACTATGCCGATGCCTACAAAAACCGGGGAATTGTCCGTTATGAATTAGGAGATAACCAAGGAGCAATAGATAATTTTCAGCAAGCTGCAAACCTATTTCAGCAACAAGGAAATATGGAAGCATATCAAATGACTTTGGAAATTATTATGAAGCTTAATTAATAATTATCTCATGCAAAGGCGCAAAGAATGTCAGAATCAGGATATCCAGGATTAAAGGATTAACAGGATGTTTAATTGTAATTGAATGATGAGATTTTGATAATTTTCTATTATTCTCACAGTTAATTTCTTCTTTGCGTCTTTCCTCCTTTGCGACTTTGCGCGAAACATAGCACACAGTAACACACGAAGAGAATATTATTTTCATCCTGAAAATCCTCAAATCCTGGATATCCTGATTCAGACAATTAACACACAGGAATACACGAAAAGAATATTATTTTCATCCTGAAAATCCTCAAATCCTGTACTTCGACTTCGCTCAGTAACCGGAAATACTGATTCTGACAAAAAATATCATGTATAATTAAACAAATCCTAATTCTGAAAAAAAGACAAAAATATGCAAATTACTATCGAAATTCCTGAAGATATTGGCAACCAACTACAACAAAACTGGCAAGACGTACCACAAAAACTCTTAGAAACTTTAGCAGTAGAAGCTTATAAAAATAGAATCATGACTTCTGTGCAAGTTCAACAATTACTAAAATTTGCCTCACTTCAAGAAACTGAACATTTTTTAAAACAATCTCAAATTTCTCTAGATTATCCTCAAGAAACTTTAGTACAAGATAAACAAACAAAAACTTTAGCTGATGCTTTTAACGAACTTCAGCAAATCTGTATTGAAGAAGATTATTCTTTAGAAATTCCCTCTCGTCAAGACCGTCCTAATTTCTTTTTTTAATATCCGCAAGTTTATATCTTGCTATTCGGCAAGAAACATATTCAGAATTGTTTCAAGAACCAGTTGGTAAGATATTATTAGAAAATCAACGTCTTTGTTTACTTGTCTTTGATTCTGAACAGGAGATAATTCTCAAATGGATACCTTAACTAATTATCGCCAAATTATCGAAAAGATATTAAAAGAATATGCCGCACTACCTTATGCTTATGGAGAATTAGAAAGAGAACTAATTATTGATAAATCTGAAAACAGTTACTTACTACTAACAATTGGTTGGGAAAATAAACAGAGAGTACATGGCTGTTTAATTCATATTGATATTATCAATAATCTAGTCTGGATTCAAAGAGATGGTACAGAAGATGGTATTACAAATGAACTTGTCAATGCTGGTATTCCCAAAAATCAAATAGTTTTAGCTTTTCATCCTGTTAATGTCAGGAAACATACAGAATATGCTATAGGAGTTTAGCGAAGATTATCATATTTACTGTCTGAATCAGGATTCAAACACAATAAACATTCTCAAAATCCCATATATAAAACAAAAAATAACATCCTGAAAATCCTTTAATCCTGGACATCCTGATTCAGACAATTAACATACACGGATACACGAAAAGAATTTTAATAACATCTTGAAAATCCTTAAATCCTGGATATCCTGATTCTGACAATTAATTAATTTCCAATGAATTAATCATCTTGTTTGCTGTTTCCACAAACTGATCATAATCATCTATTTTCGCAGTATAAGTAATCGTATAAGCCTGATCACCTTTTAAAGTCACAACCTGCATATTCTTTAAAATATCTTTACCATTTTTACCCGTAAACACCAATTTACTAGCTTCTTTATTTGCCAAATTCGTTACACTTTTATCAACAATCTTTGCACCTGATACAGTATTATTAATTTCCTGAATACTGGATTTTTGCCAATCATCTAATCTGCCAGAAAACTTATCAACGCTAATTGTCACCTTTTCTTGAAAATTATCTTTATCATTTTGTTTAGGAGAGATAAAAGTCACAACTTCGGCTGTAATTGGGTTTTCTAAATCTTGTCTTTCCCAGGTTTTTGGATATTTGATTGTGATTCCATATTTAGAATTTTCATATCCATTCCAATCATCTTTTTTAGTAATAAAGAAAATAATTAAGCCAATAACTATTGTAATTCCTAGCAGTCCATAATAGATCCCCGACTTCTTTAAGAAGTCGGGGATCTTCTGCTTGTTAACTAAGCTTTTAACTGCTTGTAATGCTTCCTTTGCTGTAGGGTGACGCTTACGAAAATCATAACTTACCATTTTATCTAAAACTGTGGCTAGTTTGGAACTAACATTTACATATTTACGCCAAATAATTTCCCCCGTCTTTATATCTTCTTCTAATTTATCAGGTAATAAACCAGTGAGTGCTTGAATAGCAATTATTCCCACTGCATAAACATCACTACTCAATTGTGGTTTACCTCTTTGTTGTTCAAGTGGCATATAACCAGGAGTCCCAATAATTACAGTAGAAGTAATTTGTCCCTGTTTATTAACTAGCTGTGTACGAACTTCTTTAACTGCACCAAAATCAATCAGGAAAATTTTATTATCTAAATGACGACGACGGATATTATCTGGTTTAATATCTCGGTGAATAACTTTGTATTTATGAACAAATTCTAATACTTCTAAAATTTCTATTAGGAGTTGAATAACATCAGATTCACTCATTTTTTGACCTAATGTTAATTCATCACTTAAATCATTACCTTTTATATATTCCTGAACTATATAAAATTTATGATATTCTTCTATGTGGGCTAAAAGTTGGGGAATTTGGTCATGCTTGCCTAACATTTCTAACGTTACTGCTTCTTGGTCAAAAAGCCTTTTAAGTATTGTTAAAGTAGCTGGATCTGTACTGGCTGGTGTAAACTGCTTAACAACACAAAAAGGATTTCCCGGTCGCTTGGTGTCTTCTGCTAAAAAGGTAGTCCCAAATCCACCTTGTCCCAGACTTTGAATAATGTGATAACGCTTGTCTATAATCGTGCCTATCATTAGACTCACCCTGTACTCAGAATGCGTTTAGGATTGATTATGACACAAATTCTGACATCTAACCCACATTTTGCAGATATTAAAACAAATTTAGGAATTAAAAATTTAGAGAAATAAAAGCCTGAAAATATTGCCCAGCAAAGATTTCACTAGACAGGGGTAGCGATGAATGAATGGTTACAAGGAAATCCACTTTTATTGGCAGAAATACCAAACAATTTAAAATCACAAGAATCTAATTTGGAAGTCAGCGAAAGACTACGACAATTATCTATTGCATTAAGGGATAGATAGTGTTAAACAGATAAAATTCTCAAGCACAGCATCGCAGATTATCCATGATAGAAACCGATTGGAAAACCGTCAAAACCTACGAAGACATCATCTACCAAAAAACCGACGGTATCGCCAAAATCACCATCAACCGTCCCCACAAACGGAACGCATTCCGTCCCAAAACCGTATTTGAACTATACGAAGCCTTTTGGGATGCCAAAGAAGATACCACCATTGGCGTAGTTTTATTTACTGGTGCAGGACCCCACACAGACGGTAAATACGCCTTTTGTTCAGGTGGAGATCAAAGTGTGCGGGGACAAGCAGGATATGTAGATGATGCTGGAATCCCCCGTTTAAACGTCCTCGACTTACAACGCCTCATTCGTTCCATGCCGAAAGTCGTTATTGCCCTCGTCGCGGGTTATGCTATTGGCGGCGGTCATGTTCTCCATTTAATTTGTGATTTAACCATTGCTGCCGATAACGCCATTTTTGGGCAAACAGGCCCCAAAGTAGGCAGTTTTGACGGTGGTTTTGGTGCAAGTTATTTAGCACGGATAGTAGGGCAAAAAAAAGCGCGAGAAATCTGGTTTCTCTGTCGTCAATATAACGCCCAAGCAGCCTTAGAAATGGGCTTAGTTAATACAGTCGTCCCCATAGAACAACTAGAAACAGAAGGCATAAAATGGGCGCAAGAAGTCTTAGAAAAAAGTCCCATAGCCATTCGTTGTCTCAAATCAGCATTTAACGCCGACTGCGACGGACAAGCTGGTTTACAAGAACTCTCCGGTAACGCTACTCTCCTTTATTACATGACAGAAGAAGGAGCAGAAGGAAAACAAGCATTTTTAGAAAAACGTCCCCCTAACTTTCGGGATTTTCCCTGGTTGCCTTAAATTTATTCGCCGTTGCATAATGGCTGTATGAATTATCTTTCGCGCAAAGGCACAAAGGAGCAAAGGCGCAAAGTTTGAGATTTTGAAATATACCAAAATCGCACCTGTTGTGGAAGGTGCGATTTCCGAAGATCTAACAAATTGCCAGTCAAATTTTATTAAGGTAGAAGGAAAATTGATGACCGTAATAATAGGTAGTTAAATTAGTACGCTCTGATTTTTTACTTCTTGTGCAGCGGAAGTAGGGATATCTTCAACAGAGGCTACTGTAAGATGATCCAAATCGGTCGGAAGAGTTTGAGCAGCCGAAAAAATAGGTCTGGCTACTGGTAAACTCCAAGCTTCTTCTAACGTTTCCCAAGCAGGTGCAAAAGCTGCTAAGGCGAAAGGACAGGCCTTCCAAACCCCTTGAACTGGTGCGCTCAACTTTTCACACATACCACCACGACGACCCTGTGGTTGGTAATAACGACAATAACGACAGGTAGATGTTAAACGCTTAATTAGTTTCATGTGCCTTCATCTTCAATACCGTAGGACTAGTTATCACACTTATATATCTTGCTTCTTCATCAAAATAGGCATGAAAGGCGAAAACTCATTATTGGATATAGGTTCTAGCGATTATTAGCGATAAACAAACTTTATGATGTCTTTAGATTCTTGTTATATTTGTAAATGATTATTGAAGTGTTCACACACTTGTTTTTGTCTGAAACGTAATGGGGATCAAGGTTAAAAGTTTTATTTTAGATTTGCTCATCTTGGAAAAACCTGACTTTAGATGGATTTAAAATTCATCCTTAGCATCTACTTTACTCAATGATTTATAATAGTTCAATATTTTTAATTCAGGGCTTATTTTCTACCCTAACAGCTTAGTGCAGCAGAGAGAACAAACATCCCAGCGTTCTAGTTCACCCGGTGGAGTGGGACATTGACATTGGGGACATAAAGGGAGATGATGCGATCGCTCTTGCATCTTCTTCGCCCAATTCTCAAAAACACCCAAAGCATTGTCAAGACTAGATATAACTAACTTCTCAGTAGTTAAATCATCAACTACATAACTAGGATGTTCAGATGCCGAAACAGTTGGTTCTGTTCCCGTCGTTGAGGAATTTTTCCACTCTGCTGTCGAAAAACGAATATCCACCAAAGAGGTGGACAGCTTATCATTTAATTTCATCAATATAGTTTTCCGTCCAAAGGTCAAATTTTGCGCCCAAGCAGCACTAGAAGTTGCTACCCACACTACATCACGTTGAACTGACAAAGGACGAGTTTGAGCAGCAACCGCAGTCCCCACAACTTCCACCCAACACTTCAGCAACCGTGGAAATACCTGTGCTTGCCATTGTGGTGAACGTTGAATATTCCCTAAAACCTGATCAATTGACTTAAAAGACATATTTTGTTAGTAGTTTTACTATTTTAACTATTGTAGGACGGGCAGCATTCTACAAATCGCTCACGCCTAAGTCTTGCCTGTCAAAATTGTGCAAATTGAATACAGTACACCTGAATTTACTAGTTAGGGAATAGGCAACAGCAGCATTTTCTCAGCTATACTTCTAACCAGTAAGTTAAGTAAAATAGCTGAATACTGGCAAACAATTTTCGCTACTATATTGAAAATTAATTTAATCATCTACCCTAACTCCATCTTAAACAATGAATCAAAATCCTCTTATAGATTCTTCACAAACACCAGTCTTAAACCCTGCTCTGACTACAGCACTGGCTAGTTTAGAAGTACAATTAGATCAAGAATTAACCAGATACCGACGGACACGCAAAAACGCCAGACAACAACCATTAAGCAGTGTAGAAAGTTACACAAGAAATAAAAAAACAGCCTTGTTAACAGATATTCAACTACCAGCAGTTCCTCCCATAGCCACTCCCCCAGAAAATCCGTTGTTGACGAGAGAGACTGAAGCAATTAATTTTCCCCAAGAGTTTGCTATTTCCGAAATAGAAGAAACCTCCACCCCTCCAAACTTAGAAAAATCTAGCAGTAGTATAGTTCCCACCAAAATTCAATCTGTTGAAAACCAAACCCTCCTCACCACAAACGATACTCCTAAACAACCAGATGATTATTTAGAATCTAGTGAAGCATTATTACGGAGTTTGACTGCCGAAGCACCACAAACTCAAACTCCTAATTCTCCCAAATCCCGTGACAGTGTGCTATCCCCTCTGGAAATTGGTTCAATGCTATTGCTATTGTTAGCAACTTTAACTTTAGGTTATGTAGTCTTAAATCCCAAAACTTTGCCTAAATTTAATTTCAGTAACTTACCAAACAATAATTCATCACCAATTGCGGTAAATACTGAAGTAATAGAAAATAATTCTCAACCAACTAGCGAACCCAAAATCACTCCCATAGCCAAATATCCTAATTTAGCTACCCAAGAATTTCGACAAATCAGAAATCCTCAAGATATCGTAGATTTAACACCAAAGATTAAACCTACTCCCCAAATCGTCCCCACTCCCCTAGCTATTCAACCCCCCATAACTCCTATAACTCCTATAACTTCATTACCCACTCTTTCCCCTCTTCCTACTCTTTCCACACCTCTACCAAAGCCTACAGCCACCGCATCACCCCTTACAGAAGATGTGAAACTGTCAACTAACGGCTACTATTATATTATTGCTGATAATCAAGGCGACAAAGCTTTAACAGCAGCAAAGCAAGTAGTTCCTGATGCTTATTTATCACCCAATCAAAAATTTATTTATTTAGGTGCATTGAAAACCAAGGATGAGATTAAGCGGAAATTGCAAGAACTAGAAGCAAAAGGGATCAAAGGACGGTTAGAAGAGCCATAATAAAAAAAACCTTGGTATTGCTGAATTCAGGAATGAAATTTACTTAATTTTAATTCCGAAAACTCTTACCTTTGCGCTTTTGCGCCTTTGCGTGTTAGCGAAGCGGGGCGAAGTCTGGCTAATTCATACTCATTCGGTAGAGCCAACATGGAAGTTATTAACCGTATTCTGCGGGTGATTCGCGCTAATTTCAATAGTTTAGTCAGCAATGCAGAAGATCCAGAAAAAATTCTGGAAAAAGCTTTCATGGAAATGCAGGAGAATTTGGTACAATTGCGTCAAGGGGTAGCTCAAGCGATCGCCACCCAAAAGCGCACAGAACGCCAAGCAGCCGCAGGAGAATCCCAATCTGAGGAATGGTATCGTCGCGCCCAATTAGCCCTCCAGCAAGGCAATGAGTCTCTCGCACGGGAAGCCCTCACCAAACGCAAATTTTACCAAGAAACCGCTACAACCTTAACCAGTCAAATTCAACATCAAAAAGATGTAGTCGCCAAATTAAAGCAAGATATGCGGACTCTAGAGTTAAAACTGGCTGAAGTGAAAACCAAAAAAGATATGTATATCGCTCGCGCACGTTCGGCCGAAGCTTCTTATCGGCTTCAGGAAATGCTAACTGGTGCTTCTGCCACATCTAGTTTAGGTGCATTAGAACGAATGGAAGAAAAAGTTTTACAGATAGAAGCACAATCAGAAGTTGCTAGTACACTGGGTGGTGATGATCTAGAAAAAAGATTTGCATCCTTAGATTCTGATCATGATATTGATACAGAACTGGCAGCAATGAAAACTTATATGCTAAATCAAGGAGAAAATCCTCAACCAGATCATAATTTACCCAAAACACCCGAATAATAAGTTTGCTTGGTTAATATAGCTAATTGATAGGTTCATGATTCAGAATAGAAAAAAAGATAGTAATTCAGACTGGAAAGACTACATTGGCATGGGTAGCTATTAATATAGTAGAAAAGCTAACTATCTAACCAAGAGCGTAAACCTCTAAAGGAAAAATAAATTTATGGGATTATTTGATCGCCTTAAACGAGTAGTTGGTGCTAACCTCAACGATTTAGTCAGTAAAGCCGAAGATCCAGAAAAAATGCTGGAACAAGCCCTCTTGGAAATGCAAGAGGACATGGTGAAGTTGCGTCAAGGGGTAGCGCAAGCGATCGCTGCCCAAAAACGTACAGAGAAGCAGTATAATGAGGGACAAAATGAAATTAATAAGTGGCAACGCAACGCCCAACTTGCCCTCCAAAAAGGTGATGAAAACCTAGCACGTCAAGCATTAGAGCGGAAGAAAACTTACACTGATACTGCTACGGCTTTAAAAACTAGTCTAGATCAGCAAACTGTTCAAGTTGAAGGTCTCAAAAAGAATTTAATCCAGTTAGAGAGCAAAATTTCTGAAGCCAAAACCAAGAAAGAAATGCTCAAAGCCAGGATTACTGCGGCCAAAGCCCAAGAACAATTGGGAAATATGGTGAGTGGGATGAGTACCAGCAGTGCCATGTCCGCTTTTGAGCGCATGGAAGAAAAAGTGTTGCTTCAAGAATCTCGCGCTCAGTCTACCGCAGAATTAGTAGGTTCAGATTTAGAAAACCAATTTGCACGTTTGGAATCTGGTAGTGATGTTGATGATGAATTAGCTGCAATGAAAGCATCGCTCGCACCTGCACCCGAACCAAAACTACTCACCCCAGAACAACCCAGCACCGCAACTCCAGCACAACCAACCAGTACAACTAAACCTGCTCAACCAGTTGATGCTGAATTAGAGGCTCTACGCAAACAATTGGATAATCTGTAGTTTTTACAGATAATTTAATCCAGTTAATCCCACACATCTGATTTGTGTGGGATTTTTCATATATATGAAAACTGCTGTCAAAAGGATAATTGTAAATATCTGAAAAAGGCTTAATTTCAATATCTATAATCTATGCGATCGCCAAATTTTCACGGTAACATCTAAGCTACCACAGTTAATGATAAGGTAATTGCTAAATTATTGATAAATTAGGGAACAGTTTTTCCTATTTACTGTTCCCATCGGGAGTCAGACCCCTTTTAATTCTGGTGACTTCCTAAATACTACTAAGCAACATTCAGCACGTAGGATCGAGTCCCTGTTTTGGTGGTTGGAGTTGCAGTTGAGTTATCCACGTAAGTATAGGTTCCAGTCGCCACGATTTGTCCGAAGTTGTTAACGCTAGTGGCACTTGTCAAAGTTACAGTCGCACCGTTATAGGTAAGCGGTGTGGTCAGCAAGTTGTTCAAGTCAGACAGCACACCGCCGCTCCAAACATAGGCATGATTTGTAGCTGCGGCGATTTGAGAAGCCCCTACGACTTGACCAAATTCATTGATTCCGTTAACAGAACCAGTGTTACCGCCTAAGCTACCGATCGCAGTGAATGTACCATCTGCTTGGAGCAAGAATGGCGTACTAGTCGCGGTGCTGCCACTACCACTAGTTGAAGAACCAATAATCTGACCCGCGTTGTTGATATCTCGCAAGGTAGCTTGGTCTCCACCAAAAGTGCCTAAATCAGTGAGTTGATATACACCGTTGGCATCTTTATTCCACACAATGGCGGTGTTCTTGGCAGATCCATCCAAAACTCGGTCGCTGTCCACATATCCGACGATTTGACCATTACCGTTGACTCCACGGGCTGTGCCGCCGTCGCCGCTCACGGACAGATCTGTCAAGGCAGTTACCACGCCATTTTCCCAGTAAAGCGGGTTGTCGTAACCTGATGCTTCAATATTACGACCAGAGATGAGGTTCCTGTTGTTGATGTCCAAGAAGTAGCTCTCCACGCCCCCAAAGTCGTTGATTGTCAGGTTGTAGCTACTGCCGTTCTTTTCCCAAACTAGGGCGCGGTCCGTGGCTAGAGGATTCGGTTGTCGCACTTCATCAGCCGTTCCCAGGATTACACCGCGATCGCTAATGGTGTTAACATTGGGGGTGAGCAGGGTGACTGTTTCGCCATTTGCTGCACCGAAATCAGACTGACCATTTTTCAATCCAGTGCTGGTTATGGCAGTTTGCACGCCATTTTCCCAGATGAAGCCTTGACGCACGAGGTTGTTAGTATTTACTACACCCGTGGTGGCGTTTGTATTGGTGAAAGTTGCGCCTGTGTCAAAGCGTCCGGCGATTTGTCCTAAGTCGTTAATCGAAGCTACGTTAACTGAACCATTAGGGTTGGTACTGAGAGAACCCAAATCAGTTGCTGCGTAACGGTAGAGTGGTCCGTTGTCCACCAAAGCCTGAGATCCAGATGCCACTCCTTTGAGCGTTGCGAGAAGATCATTACCCGCATACACCAAGGTGTCGCCATTGCTGCTGGTAAAGCTGAGGGATTTACCCAGTAAGCTTTCCCCCAACCGCACTTTGTCGGACGTGGTATTGAACCCCCACACAGCGACGGAACCTGTGCCGCCTTCCAGGATTAGCTTGTCTTTGCCGGTGCTGCCGAGGTACACCGAGTCATTCCCAGTACCTGCGTTGATCACATTGTTGCCTGCCCCGGCATAAATTGTGTCGTTGCCTTTACCAGAGTAGATCGTGTCGTTCCCTGCCCCGGCATAAATTGTGTCGTTGCCTTTACCCGTCAGGATGCGGTTGTTGCCTTCCCCTGCAAAGATGACATTATTCCCAGCACCCCCATCAATAAAATCACTACTCGCACCGGAGTAGATGACATCATTACCCAACCCAGTGGTGATCAGGTTTACTCCTTCTCCCGCAGAAATGAAGTTGTTGCCTTTGCCTGCATCAATAATGTCCCGACCAGAGCCAGCATAAATCACATCACTGTAGTTGCCCGTGAGAACGACGTTGTTGCCATCACCAGCGTAGACGACAACTTTGCTTACGGCATTGATCACATCATCCGCCCCTGTGCCATAGATAGGGGCAGCAGAGCCGAGGGGTGGGGGATTTAGGGGTAATAATGGGTCGGATAAATTACCTATTGGAAAGGCGGTGCTGCCTGGAAGCAGAGAAGATGTGTCATTTGCGTTGAATATCATTGAGAAAATTTCCTAAAAATTGGTATGGTAAATGCCCATGAAAATATTACCCAGTCCACAAGCAATCAGCGAAGTGATATCGCCCTTAGCCAGCACGAAGTGCCATCGCTCAACTGAAGCAAAATTCTGGGGTCAAAATATGAATGCAAATATGTTCCAGATATTTGACAATATTTAACGGATTATAAACCAACAACAAAATCTTGTGGTTACCAAATCAAGAGTTTAAACCGCTTGGTGGGTCTCTTGATTTTTGTAGTTTTTTCATTTTTTAATGCTTCTGTGGCTGAGTCTCTTGTGATGGACTAGAGGGTTCAACTAATTTACCTTCCAAAGTTAAAGACTTTAAATGGAAGTTGTAGTTAATAAGTCTTTTATCTTGCTTTACTCTTAAACAAGCAATCGGTAAGGTAATTGCAAACAAAAGAAACACTCCTACTAAACCAAAAACATACTTGTGCATTCTTTTTTCAAGAACGTCTCTTGGCGTTTGTAGCATTTTTAAATTCCTCAATCTTTAATGCAAAGGTAAATATGGAAACAGGGGATGCCAACTCATAGCTGTAGCCGCAACAAATAGGAAAAATATCCAGAAAAAGATGGTTTTAGATTTAATTTGTTTGTCTTTCCACAAAAAGTAAAGAATCACCCAACTGACCAGCCAACCAATCAGCAACATAGTTTCTTTGCCGGCATAGCTGCCAATGTTTCCCCAAAGTTTACTAGGATTATGGCTTCCGGGTATCCAACCACCAAGGTCTTTAAGTATTTTTTCTCGCTGTTTAGATGTGTCTGATAAATGATGTGCCACCATCATCGTAAAACATCCTATTCCTCCACTAATTAATGCTGCGGCGGCAGGACCAGAAGTTGCAGGCGGCTTGTTTGCTCCTTTAGCTAAAACACCAGGAAATCTTTTCAATGAACTCCAAATTTTGCCATAGATAGGCTCTGTTTTAAATTCAGATGCCCGTGATAGATCTTTAGTCATTTTCTGATTTTTATTGGTTAATAGTTAACATTGAAAAACTTACAAAGTATGAAGTTTTGCAATACTAAGTCCGGTGACTAGTCCACCCATTGCAAAAAACATCATTCCCATTAAAGCCACACAAGTTGCTGTTAAAACTGGGCGATTTTCTTTTTCTAAAATTGAGTCGCCATATTGCCACAAAATCAACGTACAAGCTACACCTATTGGCAATGTAAATAACACGGTAAATTCGTGATATTCCATTAATATGTATTGTCCTAATGGTGTATTTTCTATTAACCACGCACGAGCGCCACCAAATTCTATATTAGCTCGGTAGCGCATATATGCTAAGTTGCCTGTGGCAATACCTAAAAATGCGATCGCTGTTGACCAAAATGTCAAAGTCCGCATCTGCGGTAAAATTTTACTCCCTCCCCGCAGCAAGGGAAAGGCTAAATGTCCTGTATACACTGCAACTACTGTGGATAGTAAAGAACCGAAGCCATGTACTGTACCTATCCATCTTTGCCACGGACTAGGATTGAAGATGTTAAAAAAAGGCAGAGAAAGAAACAATGCTGCTGAAAGAATACTTAAGCCATAAACGCTGATTTTGGCGATATCTAGCTGTCTAGGAAACTCTGTGTTGACTAAGTCGGTATATTCTTCTTTCATCATTTAAGTAATCCTCCTCTCGGATAAATTAAAGTAATCGCATTTAGTTGCCAAAAATTGTGAATAAGCTTGTAGTTTAGCTATTAGTAAATTTTCTCCAAGGCTTATTTTGACACTGTTTAGCATTAACAAAATAATTTTTCCAAATACTTATTGGTTCTTTTGTCACGACAATACTCACTTATCCTCAATAAAAAGCTTACTAGTCAAGAGTTTTCACGACTAGTGATTTTGATTAAGGTATTAAATTGGCGTAGTTAATGACAAAAAATAGCATAAATCTTTATCGCTGTTTTTGTCAACTATTTGCAATAAGCATTGAAAATATTTTTATAAATACTGACATTACAGCATTACTCAACCCCTAGAGCCATATAGCTTTATCACTAAGCTTTGTCCTTTATTAACCTGCAATATGCTGTAATAATATTTGCCTGATAAAATAACAGAATTTTTTAAGTATTATCTAGTTGACAATTATAAGCAAGTAGGCATAGGTGAGAAATCCTCTGTTGTCTCACAATCATTTTTCAAATCTATATAGTTTGTACTTTCTGATTTTTGAGTAAAACGAAATAAACATTTCCCTCTGCCTGCTATAAATAGTGAAGTGGGAACAGATTGGGATAAAGTATTCTCTATTCTGTGTGTCAACTTTGATCAATACCGCCTAATGGAGATTATAATGAACAAGTGTATAATCACTATCACTGATGCTGAGTTTGAAACAGAAGTATTAAAAGCCGAGCAGCCTGTATTGGTCTATTTTTGGGCTTCCTGGTGTGGTCCTTGTCAATTGATGTCACCACTGATTAACTTGGCTGCAACAACTTATGGCGATCGCTTAAAAATTGTTAAGATAGAAGCTGATCCCAATCCAGTCGCTGTCAAGGAATATCGGGTAGAAGGTCTTCCCGCTCTTAGGTTACTAAGAGGAGAAACAGTATTAGAATCTACTGAAGGAGTAATTAGTAAAAATAAATTACTCAGTTTTTTAGATCAGCATTTAAATAATAATTAGTTACCCGTCAGTGATCAAAACTCCATAGTTTCTGATCACTCACTCATGACTAATGACCAATGACTAATAATTAAAATGCAATTTGCCACCCGGTTACAACCTTTAAAATCTAATGTATTTGCGGATATGGACACAGCCAAGACCATTGCTTTGGCTGCTGGAAGAGAATTAATTGATTTGTCCTTGGGTTCTTCAGATTTACCAGCCGAGAATCACGTCATAGAAGCGATCGCCCAATCTCTCTATGATCCTAGCACTCATGGCTACTTATTATTTCGTGGTACTCAAAATTTCCGTCAAGCCGCAGCCCAGTGGTACGAGCAAAAATTCGGTATCCCAGTTGACCCAGAAACAGAAGTTTTACCCCTGATTGGTTCTCAAGAAGGGACAGCCCATTTGCCTTTAGCCGTGCTTAATCCCGGCGATTTTGCTTTATTATTAGATCCTGGTTATCCTTCCCATGCCGGGGGAGTATACTTGGCTAGTGGTCAAATTTACACCATGCCAATAAAACCAGAAAATAATTTTTTACCAGTTTTTAGTGATATTCCCGCCAACATTTTAGCCCAGTCGCGGTTAATGGTATTAAGCTATCCCCATAATCCTACCAGTGCGATCGCCCCGTTATCCTTCTTTCAAGAAGCCGTAGCCTTTTGTCAACAACATAATATAGTCCTCGTTCACGATTTCCCCTACGTAGACTTAGTTTTCGCAGCAGAAACCCAAACTTCAAAATCTCTTGTTCCCTCAATATTGCAAGCAGACCCCGAAAAAAGCGTCTCCATTGAATTCTTTACCCTGTCTAAGTCTTATAATATGGGTGGCTTCCGCATTGGTTATGCAATTGGGAATCCGCAATTAATTCAAGCCTTAAAGCAAATCAAAGCCACCGTTGATTTTAACCAATATTTGGGAATTTTGAACGGAGCGATCGCTGCCCTCACCGGACCCCAAGATGGTGTAAAATCTGCCGTTGATACTTTTCGTCAACGCCGCGACACCTTCATCAAAGCCTTACACCGTATTGGTTGGAACGTTCCCACACCCCAAGCCACAATGTACATTTGGGCAAAACTACCCCCACAATGGAGTCATAATTCCATAGAATTCTGCACCGAATTAGTTAAACAAACAGGTGTAGCAGCTTCGCCAGGAGTCGGCTTCGGTCAATTCGGTGAAGGATACGTTCGCTTTGCATTAGTACAAAAACCAGAAATCTTAGAAACTGCTGTAGAGAGAATTTCCCAGTTCCTCTATTAACTCAAGTTGCTAGTCATCTAATTGAGCCTGGTAATTGGTAATTGGTAAATTTCTCATCCTGTTAATCCTTTAATCGGTGGATATCCTGATATGGCTTGCGCCACGCTACGCTATCAGACAGTTTACCATTCTCATACTCAAATCCAACCATTTGGACTGAGTAATAGGCGCACTAGTAGAAATATAATCAACACCAGTTTCCGCCACAGCGCGAACAGTCTCCAAGGTTACATTTCCCGAAGCCTCAATCTTCACCCGACTATCTTCTTCACGAATCAATAATACAGCTTCACTCATCATAGACAAAGACATATTATCCAACATAATAATATCAACTTTGTGCTGTAACGCTTCCCGCACCTGAGCTAAATTTTCCGTTTCCACCTCAATAGTCAGAGGATAAGGAACATGAGAACGAATGCGGGTAACAGCCTCCCCAATTCCTCCAGCAGCAACAATATGATTATCCTTAATCATCACCGCATCATCCAAACCCATGCGGTGATTCATCGCCCCACCCAAAGCACTAGCGTACTTCTCCAAAATCCTCAACCCTGGAGTAGTTTTGCGCGTATCCACCAACTGAGCAGGTAAGTCAGCTATTTTTTTCACATATATATTAGTCAAACTCGCAATTCCACTTAACCGCATCACCAAATTCAACGCCACCCGTTCCCCCATCAACAGCGTATCCAGAGAACCATTGATTTCTGCTATCACCTGTCCCGGTTCAGATGGTGTACCCTCATCAGTCAAACTGATAAAATCAACCTCATTATTTAAAAGCTTAAACACCCTAGCCGCAACTGGTAAACCCGCAATTATCCCAGGTGCTTTAGCTATCCACTTAGCTTGTCCTCTCGCGGAATTTGGGGATAATAAAGATTGAGTAGTGCGATCTCCTCTACCAATATCTTCCAACAACCAACTTTGCAACAATTGATCCAGCACCAAAAACGGTGGTAGTACAGCCACTGAACTCTTCATATTATCTTCTAATATCTATATCCACTCAACACTATCAATAATTGTCTTCCGTTCTATAAAACTTACCCAAAATCACCAAAGTCTAGACACATCTGGACAGCG
>NZ_VIKY01000192.1:0-15361 GCF_009711925.1 Dolichospermum sp. UHCC 0352
CAGCCCTCAAATGAGGAATAAATTCCTCGTATCATTCTTGATTTCTGAAAAAAAATATTTTTCCCTCGCAAGCGAAAGAGTCAAAGTCTAAAAAACTACAAAATCCATGAAGAACTACAAGCAACTCGAAACCCGTAGGTGTTATGTTCCTGTCCTGAATTAGCGTAAAGACGACGCATGGAACGACAATTTGCCAGACCAGTATACCAAGAACCACCGCGAAGAATTCTTCCTTTTGTATTATGACTTGTATTTATCCATGCGCTTCCATCTGTAGGCACACCTTCATAGCTATCATGCCAATGGTCTTGACACCATTCCCATACATTTCCGTGCATATCGTATAATCCAAACCTATTAGCAAACTTCATACTACCTACTTCTGTTGTTTCCTGTCGATAATCTCCTTCACCACCATATTTGCCATTATAGTTAGCCAAGTCTGTTTTCAGTGTTTCACCAAAATGAAATGCTGTTTTTGTCCCAGCGCGACAAGCATATTCCCATTCTGCTTCACTAGGAAGGCGGTATTGTTTTTTAGTATGATGTAAGAGGCGCAAGCAAAACTCCTCCGCATCATCCCAAGAAACGCACTCAACAGGGCGATTTGCTCCTTGAAAATGAGATGGGTTAGGATTTAGTTCTCGATTTATTTGTGGGAAAGAAGCTACTGCTTTCCACTGCGCTTGAGTGACAGGATACCGACCGAAACAGAAAGATTGTACAGTTACACCATGTTGTTCTCCTTCTCGTCTGAGAGGATGTTTGAAAACTTTCTCGTGTGGGATCTGACACCCGCAGATCCCCCTAAATCCCCCTTAAAAAGGGGGACTTTGAGGAATTTAGCCCCCCTTTGTAAGGGGGGTTGGGGGGATCTCGATTAATTCTGATACTTTTCAAACATCCTCTGAAATAGTCTTCATTATATAGTTTACACAACCTCTCAATTTCATCCTCTGTTGTTCCCATCTGGAATATTCCACCTGGGATAGATATCATTTCTAGGGTTACATTATTATCTAACTTTTCAATAAAGTATTTAGCTTCAATTTTTACTTCTTTAGTTTCTTTGCTTTTGTAACTAACTTTGTTTTTCCTATCTATAATAGCAATTTCAAAATTAAAAGGCTGAATGAATGGCGAAGCATCACATAACATTGGACAAGCATAAGCATCAAAATTATTTTCATGCTTTTTTCCTTCGATATTTCTCAGAATAAAATTATTTTGCGACTTTTGAGGGATTGCTTGATATGTTGCTTTATCAACATACAACCAACCAGGTTCTGCTGCTGTAACCATTCGAGAAACTGTAAACAAAACACGATGTCCTATTATTTTATCAATATTTGATTGAGATTTATCATATAAAACTTTACCAGTTGCTGCGGCAATACGAAATAATCGCTTCTTGTTGTCTTGTTGATTATAATTATCAACCAAATTACGAAAATTTTCTACAAATGTATATGCCTTATCTACATCCTTAAATGATATGCGATAACCATCTCCACCTAAAGAATGTATTTCATTATATTCATGGATTTCATGATTTTCAAAAGTTTTATTAAAAGCATTTTTAACAAATTCTCTAATCTTATAAACAAAGATTTTCGTACCTTCTACACCTAATTCATCTTCAATAAAATTAGTTGATTTTGAAGACTGAAATAAATCAAGTTGAACTACAGTTAATCGAATGTTTTCTTCTGACATGATAGGTGCTTTTATTTTCTGTGAGTAAATCTAAATTGATGAAATTGGGAATATTAAATATAGTTTGCTGTAGGGGTTGAGCATTGCTAAACCCTTACAGAATGTATATGTTTACATTATATATATTTCGTTTTTGTTGTCAAAAATCATTGAAGATATCATGAAAATCACAAACGCCGATAAATAACCAAACTTATCAGAATTGAACAGGGAATTATTAAAATAGAAGTAATTAAAACTTTTATCGCATAGGTAAAAACTTCAAACTTCAAAAAAGCAATTTCGGCATTAATAGTAATTTGTGCAGCAATATCTTTATATTCCTTGTATTCTACTTTAGTTATATCTACACTACCCTTGAAATAGGGTTCGTTCAATACTTCCAGTAATTCATCCGGTTTATATTTCTGTAAATGTCCAAAATACCAAAAATTATCTTTTATTGGATCTTGAGAATGTGATTTTTTATTTTGTCTATCTCGCAACCACAAAAGATCCTCTAGATTTGTTTTAGGCAAAAAAGACAGGGAACAAATCAAAGCGCAAATACAAAGAAAAATCGTTGTTAACAACAACCCGAAATTTAAAGAATTGGGAATATTTTGTGCTGTAGCTAAAAGAGTGATAGTTGCAGTAATAGCAGCGCCAGAAAAAGCCAGCAGAACACCATTTTTAGCCTCTGCAAACTTCAGCCACTCATTCACATTCTGGAAAATTGCTAAAAGCTTAGTAGAAACCTCATCCATAATAAATTTTTATGTATATAAAGCAACGTGAGTACATAATATCATTACAAATACAGATATTATCACTTTACGTCACTTTTTTATAACTCTGGATAGAAGAAATTTTAGAAAATTAATAAAATTCAACACTTTAATTTTTATCCTGTTCATCCTTTAATCCTGGACATCCTGATTCAGACATTTTCCTATCTATAAATTCTAGCGTTCCCCATTCCCCCAACGTGCGTTAAAATTCTAATATCTTCATCACAACTCAGACACGCAGCAGCCATCTACCATGCTTCAGTACCCCCACTTAGAAAAAGCCTTAAAACATCACTTTGGTTATGATCAATTTCGCCCTGGACAACGGCAAATTATCGAAGAAGCCTTAGAAAATCGTGATTTAATGGTAGTCATGCCTACCGGTGGGGGTAAGTCTCTGTGCTTTCAATTACCGGCACTTTTGAAACCAGGTTTAACAGTCGTAGTCTCACCATTGATAGCCTTAATGCAAGATCAAGTAGAAGCACTGCGAACTAATAACATTTCTGCCACATTTCTGAATAGTAGTCTTAATGCCTATAAAGTTCGCTCCCGTGAAGAAGCGATCATGAATGGTAAAATAAAATTACTTTATGTCGCCCCAGAACGCCTCGTTAGTGAACGATTTCTCCCGCTTTTAGACGTAGTTAAAGAAAAAGTCGGAATTTCCACCTTTGCCATAGATGAAGCCCATTGTGTCTCAGAATGGGGGCATGATTTCCGCCCAGAATATCGGCAATTAAGATTACTCAGAAAACGTTATCCTGATGTACCGACAATTGCTTTAACTGCTACCGCTACAGATAGAGTCAGGGCTGATATTATCGAACAATTAGGATTAAAACAACCCAGCATTCATATTGCCAGTTTTAACCGCCAAAATCTTCATTATGAAGTCCGTTCTAAAAGTAATCGTGCTTATGCAGAATTATTAGAAATAGTTAGAGAAAATGAAGGTTCAGGAATTATCTATTGTTTAACTCGCAAAAAAGTAGATGAAATAACTTTAAAACTCCAAAATGATAAAGTTTCAGTTCTCCCTTATCATGCTGGTTTAAGTGATGAGGAAAGATCAAAAAATCAAACTCGGTTTATTCGGGATGATGTGCGAGTAATGGTGGCTACGGTTGCTTTTGGGATGGGGATTAATAAACCCGATGTGCGGTTTGTAGTTCATTCCGATTTACCGCGAAATTTAGAAAGTTATTATCAAGAATCAGGACGAGCCGGCAGAGATGATGAACCTTCCAAATGTACACTTTTTTTCAATTATGGTGATATTAAAACCATTGAATGGAGTATTAATCAAAAACCAGATCCCCAAGAACAATTAATAGCTAAACAGCAACTAAGACAGGTAATTGATTATGCAGAAGGGACAGACTGTAGACGCACAATTCAATTAAGTTATTTTGGCGAAAGATTTCCGGGAAATTGTGGAAATTGTGATAATTGTCTTTATCCTAAACCTGTCCAAGATTGGACAATTGAAGCCATGAAATTTCTATCTTGTGTGGCCAGGTGTAAAGAAAGATATGGAATGTTACATATTATTGATATATTAAGAGGCGCAAAAAATCAGAGAATTGTTGTTAATAAACATGATCAACTTTCTACCTATGGAATTGGCAAAGATAAAACAGTAGATGAATGGCGAATGTTAGGAAGATCACTTTTACATCAAGGGTTAATAGAACAAACCGCAGACGGTTATTCAATTTTAAAACTTAATGCTTTGAGTTGGGAAGTAATGCGAAAACAACGCCCAGTTTCCATTGCTGTTCCTATAGCAAAGAAAACTACTTGGGAAGAGGAAAATGTCAAAGCAGCAGATGTAGAAGTGCTAATGCAAAAATTGCGATCGCTTAGGAAAGAACTCGCAGACGAACAAGCAGTACCACCCTACGTCATCTTCCATGATTCTACCCTCAAATTAATGGCACAAAGCCAACCAAAAACCTTAGATGAATTTGGCAATCTTTCCGGGGTTGGTAGTCATAAATTATCTCAATATGGCGAAAGATTCTTAGCAGAAATTCAAAAATACCGCCAAGAACAAGGGTTACAAGAAAAGACTATTAATCGAGTTAGTTCCTCACCTCATTCTCACTCACCTTCTGATACAGAATTAACAACATTGGAATTATATAACCAGGGTTTGAGTATTGAAAACATCGCTAAACAACGCAACGTTAAAACTGCCACAATTATCAATCATCTCTCCAATTTAATTGAGAAAAAACAACCTGTAGATTTAAGTAAATTAGTCCCCTTAGAACGCCAAAAGAAAATCTGGAACGTTTTAGAAATTGTTGGTGATATTGCCCTCACACCCATTCGGGAAAATTTAGGTGAAAGCTACAGTTTTGACGAAATTCGTTTAGTTAGAGCAAAATGGCGCAGAGAAAAACAAAAAACCATTAAAGATGATATTGATTTTTAGTTTTTTGCCGATAAAGCCAGAGATAGCAGCTTTGGTAAAACCAAACAAATAGCCGTATTCAATATTGTTAAAAATAGACCATCAAATAAAGTCATAAATAACTCTCCCTGTGATAACTACATCTTGATTTTGCATTCTAAACACCATTTTTGAATTTTTGAATGTCTTTGACTTGCATAAGTAAATTAAATACTTGCAACTTTTCTATTCCCTGTTATGTATAGCAATCCTGTCTGATTTGTGAAAATTGATGTTTTTACCGAGAATTATGAATAGCGCAGAGAAGAAAATAAATATATTCACAAATAATTGAGGATTGCTATTATTCGCTAATATTCTCTTTAATTAGGAGAACATTGGGAACAAAAATTCGGACTAAATTTACAAGATTGACTACCAGTTAATCCGTAGGCTGTACAATATGGGAAACTGGTCATTGCCATTTTGGCGGATTTGCAACTAGGAGTAAGGGCAAATGGTTGAGATTGTTGAGGTTTACGAACCAAAACCATAGATAGCAGCTTAGGCAAAGCCAAACAAGCCCCAGCATTGATGACGGTGAGCAATAATACATCCATCAAATCTATAGGGAATCACCCCCAAATGAAATTTACGTGAAAACAGTTTGACTAAAACTAAAATATATGGCAATGTCCTAAGACTCAACCATAGTATTTAGTTTATATAAAATCAGTTTAGCATAGATTTTTCTAGATGTAACGGTGATAATTCAGTAATTTGTCATCAACAATGTGCTTTTAACGTATTAGACATCTCCAGAAAAGAATGTAGAGACGTTCCATGGAACGTCTCTACAAGGGTTGTAAGTCACGCATATTTAATTTTCACCAGATGTCTATTAAATACCGTTATATTAAATTGAAAAAATCACCAATTTAAATTTAACATCAGCATCTATGACAAAAACCCAATCTGCAACTTCTTTCTTAGCTAACATTTCTGAGCGGGAAAGCCTGGCTTTACAGAGTTTAGTAGATTACACAAATGTGGAGTCACTCCCAGAAATTTGGACTTTAGCTGCCAGGAAATTTGGTAATATTGTTGCCCTGCATAACCCCCACTCCAAACCAGAAGTAAAAATTACCTATAGTCAGTTGTCAGGGCAAATTCAACAATTTGCGGCTGGTTTACAGACATTAGGCATCAATATAAACAATAGCGACACTCTTCCCTATGGTGAACGGGTTTCCCTCATTGCTGATAACAGTCCCCGCTGGTTTATTGCCGATCAAGGTATAATGACCGCTGGAGCGGTAAATGCAGTCCGTAGCGCCCAAGCAGAACGAGAAGAATTACTCTATATTATTTCCCATAGTGGCAGTACCGCATTAGTAATTGAGGATCTCAAAACTCTAAATAAGTTAGGAGAAAGCTTAAATGAATTACCGATTAAGCTGGTAGTTCTCCTTTCTGATGAAGCACCACCCACAGAACGCAATTTTCCAGTGGTGAACTTTTCCCAATTATTAGATATTGGTAGTAACAACACTTTAATAGCTACCAAACAAAGCAGCGAAAGTTTAGCAACCCTAATTTATACCTCTGGTACTACGGGAAAACCTAAAGGTGTGATGCTATCTCACAAAAATTTGCTGCACCAAGTTAAAAGTTTGGGGGTGGTTGTCCAACCCAAAAAAGGTGATACCGTCCTCAGTATTCTGCCCACATGGCATAGTTATGAACGCAGTGGAGAATATTTCTTACTTTCTCAAGGTTGTACCCAAATTTACACTAATTTGCGTTCTGTGAAAGGGGATTTAAAGAAATTTAAACCCAATTACATGATTGCTGTTCCTCGACTATGGGAATCAATTTATGAAGGAGTGCAAAAACAATTCCGCGAACAACCAGCCAAAAAACAAAGTTTGGTCAAGTTCTTACTAGAAACGAGCCAGAAATATATTGAAGCACGGCGTATTTGCCAGGGATTGAGTTTAAATCACATTCACGCTTCATTTATTGAACGTTCCCAAGCCAAAATAACAGAATTGGGTTTATTATTATTCCATGCACTCGGTGAAAAATTAGTTTATACCAAAGTGCGAGAAGCTACTGGCGGCAACATCAAGCACGTTATTAGCGGTGGTGGGGCGCTACCTGCATATATAGATAACTTCTTTGAAATTGTTGGGGTGGAAATTTTACAAGGTTATGGTTTAACAGAAACCTCACCAGTAACTAATGCTCGTCGTCCTTGGCGAAATTTACGGGGTTCTTCAGGACAACCAATTCCCGGTACAGAAGTGAAAATTGTCAATCCTGAGACTCGTCAACCTCTACCAGTGGGAGAACGGGGTTTAGTCCTGCTCAAAGGGCCACAAATCATGCAGGGCTATTATCAAAATCCCGAAGCCACAACCAAAGCCATAGACACAGAAGGTTGGTTTGATAGCGGTGATTTAGGTTGGGTAACTCCTGAAAATGACTTAGTATTAACAGGTAGAGCAAAAGACACCATTGTTTTAACCAATGGGGAAAACATCGAACCCCAGCCCATAGAAGATGCTTGTTTAAGATCACCCTATATTGACCAAATCATGTTAGTAGGGCAAGATCAACGGAGTATTGGCGCTTTGATTGTTCCCAACCTAGAAGCCTTAGAAAAATGGGCAGAAACTCAAAATAATAGTCAAAAAATTGACTTAGAGAGTAAAATAGTCCAGGATTTGTTTCGTCAGGAATTAAATCGGGAAGTTCAAAACCGTCCCAGCTACCGAGCCGATGATCGTGTTGGACCGTTCAAACTCATTGAGGAAGAATTCTCAATTGAAAATGGACTCATGACACAAACGCTCAAAATCCGTCGTCACGTTGTCATGTCCCGATATTGCGATATTATTAACGCAATGTTTGCCAAATAATTCCCTAAATCGCAGATAATCTTTCAGAACTTAATGGAGATATAGGGAAGCAGCCCCGCAGAGGGGAATGGGAAGAAAATTCTTCTTTTTTTCTTTCTTTTTTTCTCCTGACTCCTGACTCCTGACTCCTGACTCCTGACTTCCCCCAAACTACAAACTATTTAAGAGTGAACGGACAATTTTTATGGATGTTTCCAACCCTCAATTGCTTTTAAAACGCCCGATTAATGTCAAAGCCATAGTTACTAGTCTCTGGAAAGAGGAAGTACAACAGCAACTACAAGGTCAAATTAATCAAGTTGACCAACAACTGCAACAATTAGACGTTGAAGGACAAAGAGCAGTTAGCGCCATTCAAAAACAGAGTGTGCAACCACCAGGACCCCAAACACTCCAACAAATTGACAACATTCAACTGCAAGTCAATCAAAAGAAAAGTGAACTTCTAGAGCAGAAAAACCAAATGCTGCAAAACCTCCAGCAAGTACAATTATTGGAATTAGATCAAGAAGTTAATCAATTTCAAATGGAAAGCTTTTTCCGGATTGAACTAGGTGATAATTTGATTAGTAAAATGCAGGTTGAAGTTGTCCTCCGTGATGGTATTGTCGAAGAAATTCGCGGAGATATCTAACATTAGCACTGAAGTAGAAGTTTAGCATATCTCGTTCCCAGTCTCTGACTGGGAATGCTATCACAGAGGCTCTGCCTCTACAGTTATCAAAGCTCATCCATGAAGTTGACACCAATCATTATCACGCTTAACCACTACCCTAGTAGGGGGGAAATTAATAATTGAGGGGGTTGACAAATGATTTTGAATTTGTTATCATAGAATTGATAAGGAAGAACTATCTTCTCATAAAAATCTATTCAATTCCCCAAAACCGCTAACAATCAAGTAATCGGTTGTGTTTTGTGCAAAAAAACAGATAGTTATCAATCATCTGATTTTTCCAAAAAATCACCCACTTGATCACAAAACTGTTAAAATTCGTAGATTGAAGTCCATATATAATTGATTCTGAAACCACCATATCATGAGCATTAACGAAGTATTTATGCCGGCGCTGAGTTCCACCATGACCGAAGGCAAAATTGTCTCCTGGGTCAAGTCGCCTGGAGATAAAGTGGAGAAAGGCGAAACAGTGGTGGTTGTCGAATCAGATAAAGCTGATATGGACGTGGAAACCTTCTATGAAGGATATCTTGCCCATATCATTGTTCCCGCTGGTGAAACCGCCCCAGTTGGCGCAGCGATCGCATACATTGCCGAAACAGAAGCAGAAATAGCCACAGCCCAGTCCTTAGCCAACGCAGACGGTGCTGCTGCCCCCTCCACACCTGCCCCCATACCCGTACCCGTTGCCGCAATTGCCGCCCCTGCCACCCCATCTCAAAATGGTTCTAACCATGAACCCGGCAGAGTCGTAGTTTCACCCCGCGCTCGCAAACTAGCCAAAGAACTCAAAGTAGATTTAAATACCCTCACAGGTAGCGGTCCCTACGGTCGCATTGTGGCGGAAGATATAGAAGTGGCAGTCGGTAAAGTCCAACCCGTTACTACCCCCGTTGTCACTCCCGCACCCGCACCCGTAGCCGCACCTGTACCCGTAGCTGCACCTGCACCTGTCGCCACACCAGTAGTTACTAGTGCCGTTCCTGGTCAAGTAGTGCCATTCACAACCTTACAAAATGCCGTAGTTCGGGGCATGGTAGCCAGTCTATCTGTACCTGTGTTCCGTGTCAGTTACACAATTAGCACCGATGGACTCGATAAACTTTACAAACAAATTAAGTCCAAAGGTGTGACAATGACTGCGCTATTAGCCAAAGCTGTAGCCGTAACATTACAAAAACACCCCATCCTTAATGCC
Organism: Dolichospermum sp. UHCC 0352; assembly: GCF_009711925.1. Classification (NCBI taxonomy): domain Bacteria; kingdom Bacillati; phylum Cyanobacteriota; class Cyanophyceae; order Nostocales; family Aphanizomenonaceae; genus Dolichospermum; species Dolichospermum sp. UHCC 0352. Next base: position 9,689 of record NZ_VIKY01000192.1, read on the forward strand.
AGCTACTCAGATCAGGGAGTTGTCAATCACCCTAATATTAACGTTTCTGTTGCCGTAGCCATGGATGATGGTGGTTTAATCACACCCGTTTTACAAAATGCAGATGCAGTTGATATCTACTCTTTATCTCGCAATTGGAAATCTTTAGTAGAACGCGCTAGAGCTAAACAACTACAACCAGTAGAATATAACAGCGGTACTTTCACCCTCTCCAACTTAGGAATGTTTGGTGTAGATACCTTTGATGCCATTTTACCCCCTGGACAAGGTTCTATTTTAGCCATTGGTGCATCACGTCCCCAAGTAGTTGCTACACCTGATGGATTATTTGGTGTGCGTCAACAAATGCAAGTGACTATTACCTGTGATCATCGCATTATTTACGGCGCTGATGCTGCCGGATTCTTGCAAGACTTAGCGAAATTGATTGAAACCAATCCCCAATCTTTGACAATGTAAGAGATTAATACCCAGATTCCCGACTTCTGAGAGAAGTCGGGAATCTAAAAAGGGGATCTATAAAAAATATAAACATATACAAATTCCAGATTCTAAGAACTAACATGAAAACAAACGATTAATTAAAAATTGGTGTGTATTATGGCAACTAAAAAACAATTCAACAGCTTTGAAGAAATGCTTTCTGGTTCAGATGTACCCGTGTTAGTAGACTTTTATGCTGACTGGTGTGGTCCTTGTCAAATGATGGTACCCATTTTAGAAAAAGTCAACCTCGAATTGAAAGATAAATTACGAATTGTCAAAATTGACACAGAAAAGTATACAGAATTAGCCAGTCAGTATGGCATTGCGGCTTTACCAACCTTGGTACTATTTAAACAAGGAAAGCCCGTAGACAAAATTGAAGGTGTTATGCAAGCCGCACAGTTAGTACAACATCTACAACCACAGCTTTAAATAGGTTCTTAAAATAGAGATGCGAAATTTCGTGTCTCTATAACAGCAATTTTCAGTGTATTTCTTCCTTTGCGTCTTTGCTCCTACTCTTCGAGATATGCCTCCGGCACGTTGCACGAACACGAAGCGTGATTGTGCCTTTGCGCGAAACAAAATCAAGATCATAAAATCCGCGCTATCTTGAATTAAAGAAGATCATAGGAGTGCATCTTGTTTATGAAAGGCAAACAAGTTTTACTTACAGGTGGCACAGGGGGACTAGGTTTGGGTGTAACACCCGCAGTTATAGCCCAAGGTGCAGACGTAACTATTCCTTATCGTAGTCCTAAAGATGTAGAACGTCTCAAAGGAATTATTTCCCCTGCGGATTTTGCCAGAATTCATTTTATTCCTGCTAATTTAGAAGATGAAGCCTCAGTAGAAAAACTTGTCAGCCGCATGACAAAAGTAGATGTGTTAATTCATTTAGTTGGTGGATTTTCCAAAGGAAAAACTCACGAATACAGTTTTTATGATTGGAAACAACAAATAGATTTAAACTTAAATACAACTTTTTTGACTTGCAAATATAGCCTCAAAAGTATGTTAGAAAATGGCTATGGGCGGATTGTGACTGTAAGTTCCCGCGCTGGGGCTGAACCTGCGGGAAATTTGGCAGCTTATTCTGCGGCTAAAGCTGGGGTGATAGCCTTAACAAAAGCGATCGCCGATGAAACCAAAGGTACTAACATTACCGCTAATACCATTCTCCCCAGTGTCATTGATACCCCCGCTAACAGAGTAGGTACACCCACAGAAATCGCTGATAAATGGGTAAAACCCGAATCTATTGCCCAAGTTATTTGTTTTTTAGCCTCAGAAGCAGCCAAGGATGTCCGTGGTGCAGCAATTCCCGTTTATGGTAGTTTGTGAAATATACCAGCAATTGACTTTTTCCGAGAATCTGCGATAATCTTCCATTAAGACTAATAATCGAAATTTTCAAAGCTAAAATACAGGTATTACTTAACTACAACTTAGTATGAAATTCAATGTCACGATTGATCGAGACGAAGATGGTGTCTGGATTATTGAATGTCCTAGTATTCCTGGTTGCATTAGTCAGGGAGAGACAAAAGAAGAGGCTTTAGATAATATTCAAGATGCGATTTCTGCTTGCTTACAAGTGAGGGCAGAAATGGGGTTGCCATTGACTATTGAAACTAAACAAGTAGAAGTCTTAGTATAGTTATGGCATCAAAACTACCTGTTCTGAGTGGACAAGAAGTAGTTCGTATTTTTGAAAAACTAGGCTGGCGATTTGCACGCCAAAGTGCAAGTCATATAATTTTGGTCAAAGAAGGTGAAATAGTAACTTTGTCTGTTTCTGATCATCATGAGGTGGCAAAAGGGACTTTACGTGGACTGATACGAACTGCTGGGTTAACAGTAGAAGAATTTATTGCCGCTGTTTAAATATATGGTATAAATTGCTTGTAAACGCTACAAATGCTTTTGCAAGCGATATAAACCACCAAAAAAGAAACAAGAAAAATGCAGTTGGGGTAGTCGGTTTTTGACGAGTTTAGGCATCAGCAATAGCAGTACGCCCAAGGTCAGGTCTAAACACAAAGCGTCACCCCAACAATTGTCCACCTAGGAAACCGCTACAACAGGGTTGGCAGTGCGGGTTTTTGATGCTATGCTTTTTCTAGCTTTCCATCTTGCGGCCAAGAGTAGAGCGCCGACTGCGGGAATGGTAGCGCTTCCGGAAATGTCGAAAGGGACGGGGGTGGCGACTGCGTAGGTATGAATCGACCCGGAATCCCAAGCCTTCGGGTTTGAATTCATGTATGTATGGACAATACCGGAAATTTCGTAATGAGCGAAGTTGCCAGGGAGTGAACTGCTAAGGGACTGAGCAATAGACATATCTCCCCACCAAGGAGTAGATTCAATCTTCTTATTATTGTCATTGTAAGTTCCATTAATGGTTGTCACATTGTAAGAAGTTCCAGCAACAGTTAATACCACCGCCTTAGCAGGAGACATACTAGCAAGGACACCAGCAGCAGCACTACCAACAACTAAAGGCAAAAGACGAGATAGAGTAAATTTTATCATACTAGCAATATTCAGACGAGTTGTTTGGTGGATTCTGAAAACCCATAATTGACTTTATATCACACACACAACACTGCGAATTATACGTACTATATTTATTTGAAATTTTTAACTTTTCTTATCATTTCACTTTTTTTATTAATTCAACTGGCGCAGAGACGGAACTTGGGTGAAAATTCATGACAGTTTGCGAGATAATTACGAGATCCCAGTCCATCAGAAGCCATAATCGTAATCGCAAGTGAAGTCTAATTGCCTCTTGCCTCTTGCCTCTTACCTCTTACCTCTTTCTAAATGCTATCCTGTAGCAAGTAGCAATGCTGTTATCATTGGATATTTCTGATTTAATGACTATTGCAATTGGATTGTTGACCTGATTTAGCACCAAGCTAAAAGCAGTATTATCATATCATAATAAATTTACAAAACACGCAACAGGAGACGAGTAACGCATGGGCAAGGTAGTTGGCATCGACTTGGGTACAACCAACTCAGTAGTCGCCGTCATGGAGGGTGGCAAGCCGGTGGTGATTGCCAATGCAGAAGGAATGCGAACAACCCCCTCCGTCGTTGGCTTTAGTAAAGAAGGGGAAAGGGTTGTGGGGCAAATGGCCAGACGGCAAACCGTCCTTAATCCCCAAAATACCTTTTTTGCGGTGAAACGCTTCATTGGGCGCAAGTATGGCGAATTAAACCCGGATTCTAAGCGTGTTCCTTACACTATCCGTAAAGATGAAATTGGCAATATTAAAGTTGCCTGTCCCCGGCTAAATAAGGAATTTTCCCCAGAAGAAATTTCCGCCATGGTGTTGAAAAAATTAGCTGATGATGCTAGTCGTTATTTAGGTGAACCTGTGACTGGGGCTGTGATTACTGTTCCGGCTTATTTTAATGATTCCCAACGCCAAGCCACCCGTGACGCGGGTAGAATTGCTGGTTTAGATGTTTTACGGATTCTCAACGAACCCACAGCGGCATCCTTGGCTTACGGATTAGATCGAGGTTATACAGAAACTATTCTTGTGTTTGATTTAGGTGGGGGAACTTTTGATGTGTCCCTACTAGATGTGGGTGACGGCGTATTTGAGGTAAAAGCTACCAGTGGAGATACTCAACTCGGTGGTAATGATTTTGATCGAAAAGTAGTTGATTGGTTAGCGGAACAGTTTTTAGAAGCAGAAGGTGTAGATTTAAGACGCGATCGCCAAGCTTTGCAACGGTTAATGGAAGCCGCAGAAAAGGCGAAAATTGAGCTTTCTGCCGTCAGTGTCACCGATATTAATTTACCCTTCATTACCGCCACGGAAGATGGTCCAAAACACCTAGAAACTCGGCTGACGCGATCGCAATTTGAAGGTTTATGTGTAGACTTACTGAGTAGATTAAGAACACCAGTTAAGCGGGCGTTAAAAGATGCCGGAGTTTCTCCTGTAGATATTGAAGAAGTCGTATTAGTTGGTGGTTCTACGAGAATGCCCATGGTGAAACAGCTAGTTCAAGATTTAATTGGCATTGAACCCAACGAAAACGTCAATCCTGATGAAGTCGTCGCTGTGGGTGCAGCTATTCAGGGCAGTATTCTCGCTGGGGAACTTAAAGATGTTCTCCTCTTAGATGTTACACCCCTATCTATGGGCTTAGAAACCATCGGTGGTGTCATGAAAAAACTCATCCCCCGCAATACAACTATCCCAGTCCGTCGTTCTGACATCTTTTCTACTTCTGAAAATAACCAAAATAGCGTAGAAATCAATATTGTCCAAGGTGAAAGGGACATGGCCACAGATAACAAATCATTAGGACGGTTTAAACTCTATGGCATTCCTCCCGCACCCAGAGGCATTCCCCAAGTGCAAGTATCTTTTGATATTGATGCTAATGGGATTCTCCAGGTAACAGCCCTAGATCGAACTACTGGCAGAGAACAAAGCATTACTATTCAAGACGCTTCTACTTTAAGTGAGTCAGAAGTTAACCGCATGATTCAGGATGCTCAAAAATACGCCAATGTTGATAGAGAAAGGAAGGAACGAGTTGAAAAACGGACCCGCGCCGAAGCGTTAATATTACAAGCAGAACGACAACTGCGAGAAGTAGCTTTGGAAATGGGAATGCAATTTGCCCGCAACCGTCGTCAACGCATTGATAATATTTGCCGGAATTTACGAGAAAGTTTACAAGCTGACGAAGATCGCGGTATTGATCAGGCTTATGCTGATTTACAAGATGCTCTGTATGAACTGAATAGAGAGGTCCGTCAGTATTATGCTGAGGATGAAGATGAAGATTTATTTGGTGCTATCCGGGAAATCTTTGTGGGTGAAAAAGAAAAAGAACCGCCAAGGGATGTTTACAGAGATAACTATCGCCAACGAGATTCATCTAACCGAGGTGTTAACAGGGACTATGGCAGGGAAAATCAAAATCGTTCTCCTAATTATGAAAGTCGTCCCACTCGCAGCAAACGCCCTAGCTATCAGGATAACTGGGATGATGACGATGATTGGTTATAATTCGATTTTAGATTTTAGATTAACTATATTTGATCTACATTCAAAAATCTTTCCCAATATTTGATTTGCAGGGTCAGTCATAAGTAGAAGCGCAACTGAGAACTGACCACTGTACGGGCGAAGCATTTGGAGAACTATT
>NZ_VIKY01000193.1:0-1260 GCF_009711925.1 Dolichospermum sp. UHCC 0352
CAACACATTATGCGTACAGAGTTGGGAATTTTGAATCGGTAATTGTCCCGTTGAAAGTACATTACAAAAGTACACCGAATTTACCAACTCCAAGGCGGTAATGAAAAAATATTCAAGGCGGTTAAAACCGCACGAGTCGTTTCCCTCTTAGCACTGAAGTGTCTGAGTTTCCCACTTACCGGGTATTTTTATGATTAAATACGCCATCAAGAACTATTTTCATATTGCGGGCGTGGGCGGCATCTATTAATACTCGCAAAGCCTGATTACCCCCCAACATCGGATCAACCTGGTAATAATCATGGGTATGATAACGATGATTACTAGCAGATTGAAAAATGGGTGTAAAGTAAATTGCATTCACCCCTAAACTTTCGATATAGTCTAATCGTTCTATCACACCCCACAAATCACCACCTTTATAGCCTTGGTATGTAGGTGGTGCATCCCAGACTTCTAAATTGCTATTATTTAAGAAGCTGTGACGGGAATGCTGACTTCTAGCAAATCTGTCGGGGAAGATTTGATAGAAAACCGCGTGTTTAACCCAATCTGGCGTTTGAATTTCCATAAATACATCTATGAGCAACTTAACATATAGCAATTTTAAACCAGATGTAAACAACCCCCTTGTATTTCCCCCTGTGTCCTCTGTGTCTCTGTGGTTCGTTTAAAATATATTGTTGCCATACATTTAGTTACCAAATTTCCCTTCTTTCTTGGTCACGAAATGATAAATAATTGGTACACTTAGTTATTTAACCCAGTTTACAGTTAACCAGTGCCTCATGGTATATGTCAAGCGCGTTGAACTTACCAATTTTAAATCCTTCGGTGGGACTACTGCTGTCCCTTTGTTACCGGGGTGTACCGTCATATCTGGTCCTAATGGTTCTGGGAAGTCAAATATTCTAGATGCTTTGTTGTTTTGTTTGGGACTGGCTAGTTCTAAGGGTATGCGGGCGGAACGTTTACCGGATTTGGTGAATAATGCTCAAAAACATAAGGGGCGTTCGGCGCTGGAAGCTAGTGTAACTGTGACTTTTGATATTTCGGATGTCTCTCGCAGAGGTGCGGAGGCGCGGAGGGAGGAAGTGGGGGAGGTAGGGGAAGTGGGGGAGGTAGGGGAAGTGGGGGAAGTGGGGGAAGTGGGGGAAGTGGGGGAAGCTGTCTCTTATACACATCTAGATGTGTATAAGAGACAGACATATCAGAGATAACAGGTTTACCGTCAGCCCTTTCTAACCATGCACGCGGTCC
>NZ_VIKY01000194.1:0-22266 GCF_009711925.1 Dolichospermum sp. UHCC 0352
CCAAATGCTTCGCCCGTACAGTTGTCAGTTGTCAGGATAAAGAAGGAAGAATTAAAAAGATTTCCCTGTTCCCTATTCCCTGTAATACGTAAAGTTTTTAATTGTTAAGAGGTAGAGAAACTATGCCAGAGCTAATCAAACTGGATATGGTAGATTTGGCGTTAGCTATAGGGTTAATGGCGATCGCCATTGGGATATCGGCGTGGGAGCAATTAGGACTAGAATTAAATTTAAGCGTAGCTACTGGTAGAACTATCCTCCAACTACTTGTATTAGGATACACTTTTGACTTCATTTTTGCCGTTAACAATGTTTGGGCGGTACTGGGAATTTTAGCAATAATTTTGACAATTACTGTAATTATTACTCGCAACCGCATCAGTCAAAAAATTCCGCAAGTTTTACCTTTAGCTGGAAGTGCGATTTTTGTCAGCACGTCCTTAACATTGCTTTATACCAATTTTTTGATTATTCAACCAGAAAGATGGTATGAACCACGTTATATCATGCCCTTAGCTGGCATCTTGCTGGGTAATGCCATGAATGCAGCCGCCATAGCCGGAGAACGTTTAGTTAGCAGTATCAACCAATTTCCCACGGAAATAGAAACCCATTTAAGTTTAGGTGCAACTCCTGAACAAGCGATTAAGCCATATCGTAAAGAAGCGATTCGTGCTGCAATTATGCCGACTTTGAATCAAATGATGTTGATTGGTATGGTAACAATACCAACTTTTACCAATGGACAATTATTAGCTGGTGTTGCACCACTAGAGGCTGTATCCTATGAGATTTTAATTATTTTTATGGTAGCTGTCACAAACTTATTAACAACTATTTTAATTACCAAGGGTTTATGTCGGCAGTTTTTTAATTCAGCAATGCAGCTTATTCGATAATGAGTGATTGGTGAAGAGAAATTTAGTTGTAGGTTGGGTTGAGGTAACAAAACCCAACAGTTATAATGAAGGTGCATAGAATAAGATTCTAAGAATAATTGACCGCAGATGAACGCGGATAAACGCGGATAAATTAATAGATTTTGTAATGCTTTTTATATTAACAACAAGTTCTCACATATTCTTGAAAAACTGGAGATAATTTAAACAGAATTTTATATTCTTTGATTTTGGTTACTAAATACCGTTGTTTTAAGGATTGTAAACCATTATTAAAATCAACTGAGGGTAAATTTAAACTTTGTCTTAATTTTTCTCTGGAAATAGGGTTTTCAAATTTACTTAGTTGTAACCCACATTCCGCACCCTTAACTGTCACAATCGTTTATTACGGAAATTAATTAATAAAAAAGGAGTAAAAAATTACCTTTAACTTAAAAAAATAGATTTTGGATAGAAAAATTTATTAGATATATTCTCAATAAGGAGCAATAAATACAAGAGTGGTTTGGTAGAGAATTTTAATAATATAATTATATGCTGATAATATCAATACATAATTGTAACTTATGTTTATCTAAAAATAAAGTTAAAAAGGCCATGAAAATTTCAGAACATTAATTTTATTAATGAACCAAATGGTCTAATTAAAATATTGATAATATTGATAAATCAACTTATATATCTGTAGTAATTACGGCAAGCTTCCGGGAGGAATAGAAGAATGTATTTCATTTCTGATGTTAAATTATAAAATTCTCTTTTTTCTTGAAAAGTAACAAGATGAACTTGAGCCGATACACAAGTTAGGCATCTTAATATTCACAAATAAATAACCTGGCAGTTATTATCAACTACCAGGCTTTTGATTACTCAAAAATTATGTTATGGAGAAATTACAGAATACCCCAGAAGTGGAGAAAGCCTTGACCAGAAAATAGTTCAATCAAAGCTGCTGCTGAAAAACCAATCATTGCTAAACGACCGTTCCAGATTTCTGCTCCCGGTGTAAAACCCCATTGCCAAGCGTTGCGATCTGTAGCTACAGGTGCTTTAGCTGTTTTTGTTGCATTAGTCATGATCAGCACTCCAATTAGGATTTACTAAGCTTTGTTGTCTTATGTAAATAAATATAACATTTTTCTGAAAAAAATAACATTTATTTATATTTTTTTTTGCAACTATGTGTAGATCAGGATCTTATGCTTAAACCACGTGGTCTGGTTCTAAAGCACAGGGATACGCCGAATCCCCCGTTTCTACCTGAATAGTAGAGTGTTGAATCCCGAAATGGTGTTCAAGTTCGTGACAAACTTCCCATAAAAAAGCATCACCAGGATAACCTTCTGGTATGACTAAATGAACTGTGAGTGCGGTTTCTGTCGTACTCATAGCCCAAATGTGAAGATCATGGATTTTTGACACCCCAGGACATTCAATTAAGTAATTTTTCACAGCCCGCAGTTCAATTCCTGCTGGTACACCATCAAGTGCTAAATTTACGGAGTCTCTAAGTAAATGCCACGTTCCGGCGACGACAACAGCCACCAGCACTAAGCTAACTAATGGGTCAAGCCACAGCCAATGGGTGAATAAAATCGCAATTCCAGCTACCACAACTCCCAAGGATACCAAGGCATCAGCAGCCATGTGTAAAAATGCTCCCCGAATGTTTAAATCGCTTTTGCGTCCTGACATAAACATGAGTGCAGTAGCAGTATTAATGATAATGCCGACCAGGGCAACACCAATAATAGTTTCTCCCGATACTGGACCAGAATCATTAAAGCGGCGAATAGCTTCCCAAGCAATAGCACCCATAGACAAAAGCAAGACCACAGCATTTACTAAAGCAGCTAAAATCGAAGAAGCACGCAATCCATAGGTATAGCGGTGGCTGGGAGGACGACGGGAGAGGGAACTTGCACCCCACGCTAGGAGGAGTCCCAAGACATCACTTAGGTTATGACCCGCGTCAGCAAACAAAGCCAAGGAATGGGCTAAGTAGCCATAGGTTGCTTCAACAATGACAAATCCTATATTCAGTGCAGTCCCAATGGCAAAAGCCCGGCTAAATGTGGCTGGGGCGTGACTGTGATGGTGTCCATGTTCGTGGTGATGATGATGGTCGTGGTCCTGTGTCATAGTGATGAGTTGGGAGTAAAGAACTAGATAAATACTATGGTTGCTACATTACTATTGAACCTGATAGCGGTATTTTAGTGTGTTCTACTTAATATCACCGCAAATACTGTACTTCCCAATGTTCAGATATATTCAAAAAAAAGAACTCATATAAAGCTAAAATTTAGAATACATGATAATTATAAATTCATAATTAATAAAATTCAGTATATGCCTATTATACCTAATTTATTTAATCAATTCTTGAAAACGTTCATCTTCCCGAATAGCATCAAAATCTGAATCAGTTTTTGCCATTTCTCGGTACTTATCAAGATTTAAACTAATTGCTGTTTTTAGGTTTTCAATTGCTTGTTCAATATTACCTTGCAGGGAATAACTACAAGCTTTATTGTACCAAGCTTCGTGTTTATCAGGTTTAAATTCCACAGCTTTGTCGTAGGAAGATATGGCTTCTTCATACCTGCCTAAATTGTCTAGGGAATAGCCCCGGTTGTACCAAGCTTCGTGAAAATCAGGTTTAATTTCCACAGCTTTGTCGTAGGAAGATATGGCTTCTTCATACCTGCCTAATTTACGTAGAGAATTGCCCCGGTTGTACCAAGCTTCGTGAAAATCAGGTTTAAATTCCACAGCTTTGTCGTAGGAAGATATGGCTTCTTCATACCTGCCTAAATTACCTAGGGAATTGCCCCGGTTGTACCAAGCATCGTGATAATCAGGTTTAAATTCCACAGCTTTGTCGTAGGAAGATATGGCTTCTTCATATCTTCCTAAATCGTCTAGGGAAATGCCCCGGTTGTACCAAGCTTCGTGTAAATCAGGTTTAAATTCCACAGCTTTGTCGTAGGAAGATATGGCTTCTTCATACCTGCCTAAATTGTGTAGCGTAATACCTGACATATACCAAGCTTGGAGGAAATCAGGTTTAAATTTCACAGATTGATCGTAGGAAGATATGGCTGCTTTATAATCTTTTTCAGAATATTGCAAATTGCCTAATTCAAAAAATAACTTAGCTTCTTTATCACTAGATATTTCATGTTCAAGGAGTTCTTGAATTTCCAGAATTTTCCTGTTTCTTTCTTCATCGGTTAAGTTTACATATTTTTCATAATCTCCCTCTTCCAAAATGCGCGTATATTCTTGTTTTAGAGTTTTTGAATCTAAAGGAAAATCAAATAAACCAGAACGCCAATCAAAGAAATCGGGGGCGCGGTGAATAAAATATTTAATTGCAAACTGTCGTAATAGGAAAACAAAACAAATATTAAAACTATCTCTAAACCGTTCTCGCTGTTGGTTGATATTAATTAAAATCGGTGGTACACTTTCCCAACTATAATGATGAGTTTGTCGACTAGTCCAACCTACTAAAGTTTTGGCTTCTTCATATTTATAGAATGAAGACTCTAAGCCTGTAATAAATAATATATTGATATTGTTTTTGTTAGGTAATTTATCAACTATTGCATATAAATTAGTCACATCTTTATCTAATTTGATAACTTCTATATTTTGATTATGAATATCTGCTTTCACTTGACTAATTAATTGTTCACCTTCAGCCGGAGAACAACGCACAAATAATATACTAAAGCCGTCTGTAAACTGAAGTGTACGAATAAAGGCTTGATATTCTTCATCTTTTTCTATTGGTAAATCTTGATCCCAATTAGTGAGTTTAAGAGGCATAATTTTAGAGGATTTTTTAATAAAATTGTTATTAATATTACGACTTTAAAAACCTAACCCCTAACCCCTTCCCTACAAGGGAAGGGGAACAAAAATAGGAAATTTACAGCATCTAAACTTTTTCCTGTCCCCTCTCCTCTTAGGAGAGGGTTAGGGAGAGGTCTAACTATCCAGGATATAATTGATTATAGGCATCCTGAAATGTTTTTATTCCTTTAATTAGAGGATGAATATCATACCAAACGTTACTTCCTCCCTCTGATTCGAGATAGCGATATTCTAAAATACAACGATTAAATAATAAACCCCGATGTAACTGATCATTAACTATTTCTTTGGAATAATGAACATTTGCCAGATCTTTCCATTCATTCGCATAAATGGTATCTTTATATGTCTTTCGCAATTCGCTAATTGAACGCTGCAAGGCTTTGTCAGTAATAGGTAAAGACGTTGTATATTTGAGTGCTTCCTTCATTAATAATAATAAATTCCGCGCATGACCGCCACTCATTAAACATAACATTTCTAAAGATGATCTGCTTTCAAATAAATCAACAATAGATTTATTAGGATCTACTTTCTTTAGTCGTTTTTGGAGGATTTCAATAACTTTATCAAGTCCTGGTGAAAAAGGCTCATTTTTAGGAGTTTTTACCATAATCATCGGTAAAACTTGGGGAAGTCCATAAATCTCTGTTAATGATGCTGCGCGGTCAGAATAAAGTAAAGAAATTGGGATAGTATAAACTAAATGACAATCTAAATTTTTGAGTTGTTCATTACGGTCTATAAAAATTTCGTCATGATTGCTGCGGTTATCTGTTTTAGTTACAGGGACAATTCTATCTAGGTTATCAGCAATTAATACTAATTCGTGATATCCTAAAGGGAGATTTTTTTTAGCATCTCGAATAAATTCATTTAATGCCGTAGTTAAAGTGGTAGTATGGGGATTAATTAAATCACGAATTTTTCGGCGTTCACTGGGTTCACTTCGGATTTTAGTGGTAATTTTGGCAAATTGTGAAACCTGTGCTTCAATTGATAATTCATCTATAGAAATCTTTGTTTGTAATAAATCTTTTAGATCTTCACATCGTTCTTTTAACCAATTCAATACAGCTTGAGAATCTGTTCTATCTTTAAATGCTGTTAAAATATTGCGAGTGCAAGCTAAAAGAATATCTGTATATTGAACATCCTCTGGATCAATATCTGCTTCATCTGCCGCAAAGTAGACGACAAAAAAACCATTTTCATCTAAATCTTTTTGTAGTCTTAGTAATTCTGTAGATTTACCTGCACCACGATGACCTGCATACAGTTGACAGGTTTTTCTGTCAGAATATAATATCTCTTTCCCTACCGCTTCCAATATGTCACCATCTCCCCTCACATCGGTACAATCCACATAAGCAGGATCTCCAGCAGGTAAAGGTCGGAATGGGTCAAAAGCGTTATATAACTGTTTTAAGAAGGCAAAATTTGAGGTCATAGTCGTAAATTTCAGCATCTAGAGTTATATTAACGCAAAAACACTGAGATTTATATTTTTATTTGAATACTTACCAGCATCCAGAGCAAAACCTGCATAAATGCTATACTAAACGAGTAACTCTTAGAGTGATAAATTTATGAGTTCACCATTTCCAGGGATGAATCCCTACTTAGAAAATCCTGATTTATGGTCAGAAGTACATCATAGATTAATTACAGCGATCGCTATTGCTATCTCTCCTACTTTGCGTCCTCAATATCGAGTAGCTATAGAAAAACGTACCTATAGACTTGATACTGAAGACTCTTTATTAATTGGTATTCCTGATGTAGCAATTTTATCAGTTAAACAAGCACAAAAACCAAATATTCATAAAACTGCAATAGCAACTTTATCCACAGAAACAGAAAATAAGGCGATTACTGTAACCTTACCATTACCTTTAGAAATTAAAGAAGGATATTTAGAAATTAGAGAAGTTTCTACAGGTAAAGTAGTAACTATAATTGAGATACTTTCTCCCACTAATAAAAAAACTAAAGAAGGTAGAAAATCCTATTTAGATAAACGGGAGAAAATATTGCAAAGTGATACTAACTTAGTAGAAATTGACTTAATTAGAACTGGGGAAAAAATGCCCATTGTTACCAGGATTTCTGATACAGATTATCGCATTTTAATTGTGAGATCCTATCGGTTTCCATCGGCTCAATTATTTGCATTTTCCGTCAAACAAACTATACCTAATTTTCCCATACCTCTACAAAAAGGAGAGGAGGAAATAGAGTTAAATTTACAGAATTTGTTCTTAGAAATATATGAACAAGCTGCATTTGATTTAACTTTAGATTATCATATTCCTCCTGTACCAGACTTGTTAGCGGAAGATCGAGAATGGATGGATATATTATTAAAAGAACAAGGAAGAAGAGAGTAAATAAAAATTATTACTGACATTGCCGTTAAAATGATTGATTTGGTCTTAAAAATCCCCGTATCTAGAGACCGGGGACTGTCAAAATCCTACTCTACTTCCACCACACTAATAATCCTCTCATCCCGATTAAGTTGACAAATACTTTCACCCTTACTATCTTTGTTGAGATTAGGAACTGCATCTATTGATACGCGGATAACTCGCTCCTTATTTGTCAATAATGCAACCTCCGAACCTGGTTTTGCTGCTACCATAGCCGCTAAATTGTCGGTTTTATTATTAAACTTCACAAGTTGTACCCCTAAATCCCCCCGACTAGCCGCCCTCAACTGATTTGCAGCTATAATTTTGCCATATCCTTCTTCCGTCACCAGCAATAATTGGTTATATTTACTGACATTGACACAACCAACCATTTGCTGATTTTTCAAAAGGCGGAAAGCTTGTAAACCCATTGCAGCCCGACCCATAATCGGTAGTTGTTCATCATTGACGGGAAACCTTAATAGACGACCGCTAGAACTCGCCAAAATTAGATGTTCTCCGCTGCTGAGGAATTGGGTAAACGCTAATTCGTCCTTATCTTTAAGCTTCAAAATTGTAATTCCTCGCCGTGAGAAATTCACAAATTCCGACAAAGATAGGCGTTTAATCCGTCCTTCCTTCGTTAACAGAACCATTTCCAACGTTTCGGGTTTTTCTGGCAACAAGAACCGAGTAATGATACCTTCCGTGTTACCTTGAGCGGTACTGGTAAGCATCGTAATCAATGGCGTTCCTCGTGCTGAACTTGTAGTGAGCGAAGTCGAACTACGTCCAGTAGTCAAAGGAATATCTCCCACCGTAATGGGATAGACTTTACCACCGCTAGTGAGGATTAACAGGTCTTTGTGAGTATTAGTTAATGCCGTTTGGATCAGGAAATCATGATCTAGCAAGCCATTTTCCCCTTTTGTTTTTTTACTGTTGGGGGAAATCCGCCGCACATAACCCCGCTGAGTAACTTCGACAATAGTTTCCTCTAGCGGTGCTTCCGGTTTAGGAGTGGGGATTTTCGCTGGAGAATGTTCTTCTGCGGCTACTGCTGCTGCTTTAGCTTTACCTTTCTCTTCGGAAACTGGTTTTTCTGTAGTGTGAATTATTTTCGTCCGTCGCGGATCATTGTACTTCCGTTTGAGAGTTCGCAAATCTTTTTTCAGAGCTTTGAGTAATTCCCGTCTGTCGTCCAGTAATGTCCGCAATATACTAATTTCCTGGTTAAGTTGGTCAAATTCCTGTTGTAAATTTTGCTGTTCTAACCCAGTGAGACGACGTAAGGGCATAGACAAAATGGCATCTGCTTGGACATCACTTAAATCTAGGCGATTACAAAGTGTCATCTTGGCGGTACTGCCATCGGGCGCTTGCCGTAATATAGCAATAACATCATCCAAATTTGCTAAAGCTTTCAGTAATCCTGCCAGGATATTTACCCGATTTTCCGCTTTTCCTAATTCGTAACTGTAGCGACGGTTGAGAGTATGTTCTCGGAACTTGAGAAATTCGTCTAATAGTTGTCGTAAGGTTAATTGGCGAGGTTGTCCATCAACTATAGCTAACAGAATCGCGCCAAAGTTAGTTTGTAAAGCAGTTTGGTGATATAAATGCTGGAGCAATTCCTGGGGATTTGTATCGCGTTTGAGTTCAATAACTACACGCATTCCGTCTCTGTCACTCTCATCTCGAATGTCAGAAATTCCTAGTAAACGACCTTGGTTGACTAAATCGGCGATTTTTTCAATCCAACCAGCCTTATTAACTTGAAAGGGCAGTTCAGTGACTATTAATGCTGTCCGGCGTTTAGTTCCCCTGGTGGCAGGAATTTCTTCCATTGTGACGATGCCGCGCATGATAATACTACCTTTACCAGTGGTATAGGCTTCTCTAATGCCGCCATGATCAACAATTTCCCCACCAGTAGGAAAGTCGGGACCGGGAATTAATTGAAATAATTTTTCATCGCTTAACTCTGGGTTGTCAATTAAGGCGATTAAGCCATCAACGATTTCTCCCAAATTGTGGGGGGGGACATTTGTAGCCATACCTACGGCAATTCCTGCACAACCATTCAGTAACAAAAATGGTAATTGAGCCGGGAGTACGGTTGGTTCTTGTTGGGAATTGTCGAAATTACCAGTAAAATCCACAGTTTCGTCGGCAATTTCTGCCAACATTCCCTCATGTCCCACTGGTGCAAGACGGGTTTCCGTGTAACGCATGGCTGCCGGTGGGTCATTATCCACGCTACCAAAATTACCATGTCCTCCCAGTAAGGGATAACGGCTGGAAAAGTCTTGGACTAGGCGAACTAAGGCATCATAAACTGATTGATCACCGTGAGGATGATATTTACCGAGAACGTCTCCCACTACACGAGCGCATTTTCGGTAAGGTCGATCTGGTGTTAAACCGAGTTCGTGCATGGCATATAGAATCCGCCTATGTACTGGTTTTAACCCATCTCGAACATCTGGTAAGGCTCGCCCCACAATCACACTCATGGCATATTCTAGGTATGACCGTTGCATTTCGGTGTGTAGGGCGGTGGTGATGACCTGTCCCTTGGAGAGAAGGTTTAACTGTTTTGCCATGAGGTTTTTCCCTGAATTTTGACTACACAACAGCCGTTAGAAGTTGACACGCTCCGCAATCACAGCATAACGGATTAAATAGAAATACTCACACAATCTTGATACTCATGAAGATAAAAAGCAGTAGTATTATCCTTGATGTGATCTAAGCTTATAGATTATTAAAAATACAATACAGATTGGTCAGGTGTTAACCCTATTTAGTATAAAGTCTCATGAAAACTGTTCTAATTGTGGAAGATGATTTAATTAATGCTCGCGTTTTTTCTAAAATTCTGAGTAAACGCGGGGGATTGGGGGTAAAACATACGGAAAATGTAGAAGAGGTCATGGAAATTGCCCAAGCTCGTGAAATTGACCTGATTTTAATGGATGTGTCCCTATCACGTAGTGTATACCAAGGTAAGTCTGTTGATGGGATCAAAATTACACAGATGTTAAAGTCTAACCGACAAACAGCCAACTTACCAGTGATTTTAGTGACCGCACACGCGATGGAAGGAGATCGGGAGAATTTTTTGAACCAAAGCGGTGCTGATGCTTATATTTCTAAGCCTGTGGTTGATCACCAACTGTTTATTGACAAAATTATGGCTCTTTTACCACCAGAATAGTCAGTTGTCCGTTGTCCGTTGTCCGTTGGCAAATTCTTTCCCCCTACTCCCCCTACTCCCTCTACTCCCCCTACTCCCTATTAGGGTGCTTCCTCCTGGGGCTGTGAGGCTGATTTAATTTGTGGTAATTCTAAGAATTTTTTGGTGTCTGTAAGTAAGCGATCGCCCCACAGGTTTTCTTTGAGAAAATCTAAGTCAGCATAACGGGAATCTATGCGGAGCGCGGATACTCCCATTTGTAAACTTTTTTGTTTATCGCCCTGATTATAGGAAGCTACGGCTAAAGCTAATAAAGGTTCTGCGGCTTTTTTATCAATGCTAACTGCTGTTTGCCATTGCTGGATCGCTCCGGTGACATCACCTTGTTCGTATTTGATTAAACCAATATTGTTAATTGCTGGCCAAAACTTTTTATCTTGGTTGACTGCTAAATTGAATTGAGCGATCGCATCTGGGAATTTCTGTAACATCAAGTAAGCATTGCCCAAATCAAACAACCCTCCAGAATAATTGGGTTTTAATTTCAAACCAGCTTGATAATTGGTAATAGCTCCTTGGTAATCTTTTTTTTGAAACTTAGCTGAACCCAACGCAAACTGCACTTCAGGATTTTTAGGATTGAGGGTTTGGGCTTTACTCAAGGAGGTAACAGCCTGATCAAATTCTTTATTTTGTAAATGCAAACTCCCCAGTAGCCACCATACTTTGTCATTCTGCGGGGCTAATTTCGTAGCCAACTGCGCTCTGAGCAAAGCTGGTTCAACCTGCTGAAACTGAGCTAATTGAGCCGCTTGCTGGGCTAAATTCAAGCCCTGTTTCTCTAATTGAGCATTATCAACTTGCACTGTATGCGGAATAAATGCTTGAGCATGAGCAGCTTTTGGCAAACTCCATACACTACAGGCAACTAAAAGAGAAATCAACCGAATATATTTTGGCACACTACCACCTACTAGTCCGAATATTGGAATCTTATCGCTAACGCCACGCTATCAGATAGATTGGTCAATTGTCAGTTGTCAGTTGTCAGTTGTCAGTTGTCAGTTGTCAGTTGTCAATGAGTAATTTTATTCTTCCTTCTTCCTTCTTCCTTCTTCCTTCTTCCTTCTTCTTCTTCTTCTTCTTCTTCCTCCTGACTCCTGACTCCTGACTCCTGACTCCTCTTATCAAAAATGGGTAGAATCACAGTGAAAGTAGTACCTTCACCCAGATTGCTGGCTACTTGAATTTGTCCTTGATGATGCTCGATAATGGCTTGAGCGATCGCTAATCCTAATCCTGAACCAGTAGTTGTGGCTGTAGCCGTTTTCCCACCTTTATGACTTCGTGCCGGATCAACTCGATAAAAGCGGTCAAATAATTTTGGCAGCGCGTCCGCAGGAATACCAGAGCCAGTATCACTAACTTTTACTTGTAAATGAGAATTAGTGTAACGCATTCCTGTAACTCGATTTATCCCCTCTATTCTTGCTAACTCTACTTTTATTACTCCCTGGGGTGGAGTATATTGCAAGGCATTACCAATCAAATTTGTAAATAATCTGACTAATTGCTCCCAATTTCCCGTGAGAGTAAACCAGTTTTCTAATAATTCGGGATTAACTTCCGTCAACGGAGAATCAACTAAGTTCAAACCCAGATTAATTTGTTTTTCTCTAGCTACAAATTGTTGTTCTTCTACAACTTCCATTAACAAAGCATCAAGAGGACAAGATGAAAATAAATCTGTATTAATCCCACTATCTTGTCTAGCTAAAAATAGCAAATCATTAACTAACTTTCCCAATCGTTGAGTAAGTCGTTCTACTACTTTTAATTGTTGTTTATATTGAACTGTATTTTTTTCTTCTTCCCGTGCATCCAAATCAGCCAAAGCAATTTGCACATTAGTTTGAATCAAAGCAATCGGACTTCTTAATTCATGGGAAGCATCAGCAGTAAATTGTTTTAAGCGTTGGTAAGATTCTCCAACTGGTTCCATAGCTTTGCCAGATAAAAACCAACCACTAGCGGCTACTGACAAGATCATTAGAGTGATACCTAAAGCCAAATCAAAAATTAATTCTCTGCTAGGTTTCGTTACCTCAAACCAAGGATGACTTACTCGTAAATATCCTAAAACCTGTCTTCCTTTTTCTATCCTTTTTGTAACTTGTCTAAATAACTGTGCAGATTCTCCCCATCCTCCCATTCCCTCTATTCGTACAGTTTCACCTGTATGATGAGTATGAATAGGAATATCTAATATTTGTGAAAAAGTTGACCATAATAATTCACCATTAGGACTAAACCACTCTAAATCAATCCGATCATCTTCGGCATTTTCAGCATTATTAGGAAAACTAGCTTCTACATTTACTCGCACTTGATTTGGTTGAAAGTTTATCGGTTCAATTACCAAAGAGCGCTCGACAACTTCCACGACATGATACAATGTATCGTCAATTCTTTCAATTAATGTACTGCGAACATACAAATATACTCCACTGGCAAATAATAATAGTAAAATCGCAGTTATAGTAGTGTACCAAATCGCTAACCGCCGACGAGTAGCTTGAAACAGATAAATAGACATAAAATTAATAACCAGTCATTTATAATTTGACAGACTACTAGATCCCTGACTTCTAAAAGAAGTCAGGGATCTCTCTCCTAGAAAATATTCACAAATCAAATATTATTCCTATCTTACTCATTTGATATCGTAACTCTGCTTAATGTGCGCTATATGATCGACAGTGCAATCCAACAAATCATGTTAGGTCTTCTTGTGTTAACTGAACCTATAAGGTTATCCCACTAAATTTATGAAATATCAAATCCACTGGCGTAGCGTTTAATAAACTCAACACCTTTATCTGTTACCCAATAAGTAAATGTCAGTGGAAACATTTTCCTAATCCCAGAAGGACTGTCAGCCAAATATGACATCCCATCAATTTGTTTATCTAAGAAAAAACCATCTCTTACAGCATTTGCGACCATCAAATCACCCGCAGCACCCAATACAAATACCCGATCTTCTGACTTTGCAAGAGCCTCAAACAGGCGACGTTCAACTTCACCGTAACGATTGTTCAAGATTCCCAGATTCTGCTTGTACATCTGCACAGATGTTTGATCAATTTCTTTTTTTTGGTCATACCTAGTATGGCAGTTTGGACAAAGGGCTATCAAGTTATCAAACGAATTGTCCTTTGTTTTCGCCCATGGAACTATGTGGGCTATCTCAGTTGTTGTTGATCGGCAAGTGGGGATTGCACACCGATGTCCTGCTTCTACAAGAACTGCACGTTTGATTTTAGATGGAATGGCTATGCGTTGCATTACAGTTATTTTTCCGTACTAACTAACAAAGATCACGTTAAGAATAGCAAGAAATTTTCTTGATATCTACTTAATTTAGGGTAGATGACTAGAATTTTTCTAAAAATTATCATGATTTCAGAACTTACTTTCTAACCACCATAAGTATATTAACTTGCAAATAAGCATTGCTGGAGATGAGGCAATCATTATAAGCTGTCACGCATCTAGTTTTTGAACCCAATCTAGGCTATAGGCGGGTTTCCACCTTCAAATTATACAATTTAAGTGCGCGACAGCTTACTCATCCACAGTATCCATCGCATTGTCAATCAAATTTGTTGAGACTTAATTAAATTTGCTCTCGTATCTGAATAAAATATTTTTTATACATAAAAATATCAAATCGCCAACTTAATCAGGTTTCTCTACCAAGAATTGTTAAAATCTATGCCCCAGCCATTAAGATATTGATATTCATGCTCTATGGGCAATATCTGCCTTAATCTAGGTGATCATGCCAAAACCAAAAAAGAATTCTGATTCCATAAATCTGAGCGATCCACAATACTATATTAACCGTGAATTAAGTTGGCTAGAATTTAATCATCGGGTCTTACATGAGGCTTGTGATCCCAGAACTCCTCTGTTGGAAAGGCTGAAATTTTTGGCCATTTTTAGTTCCAATCTGGATGAGTTCTTTATGGTACGAGTAGCAGGTTTAAAGCAACAGGTAGAAGCCAGTATTAATCTATTAACGCCAGATGGACGCACACCAGCAAAACAGCTAGATGATATTCGTCTGCATTTGACTCCCCAACTCAAAAAACATAACGCAGAATTTGAGGAAGTTCTGCGACCACAGTTAGTAAAACAGGGAATCTATATTCTCGATTACATAGAACTGAATCAAAGACAGCGAAATTACTTAAATAACTATTTTGAAGAACAGGTTTTTCCGGTGCTAACTCCCCTCGCTGTTAATCCTGGTCATCCCTTTCCCCACATTTCTAATCTCAGTTTAAACCTGGCAGTGGTGGTCAAAAATCCCGATACTGAGGAGGAGTCTTTTGCTATAGTTAAAGTCCCGAAAGTCTTGCCACAATTTTTACCCTTACCACCAGAGTTGGGAATTCAGGAAGATGGTAAAACTGCTCATTGGATCGGAGTTCCCTTAGAACAAGCGATCGCTCATAACTTAGAATCCCTCTTTCCAGGGATGAGTATCCAAGAATATCACCCCTTCCGCATTACCCGTGATGCTGATCTGGAACTAGAAGAAGACGAAGCAGATGACCTGTTATTAGCTATTGAACAGGAACTTCGCAAACGCCGCATGGGTGGAAATACCGTCAGGTTAGAAATTCGCTCCCAAACCCCCGCATCAATTCGTTCCCGGCTCTTACAAGATTTGGGATTAACCGAAAGCGATATTTATGAAATTGATGGTCTTTTAGCACTGCGGGATTTAATGTATTTTCTAGCATTACCATTACCAGAACTTAAAGATCCCCCCCGTCAATCTGTTGTTCCTTCCCGCTTGCAACGGCTCAGAGAACCCTGTATTGATGCTGACGTTCCCGAACTAGAAGAAGGAAGAGACTTTTTTTCCATCATTCGTGAAAAAGATTTACTCGTCCACCATCCCTATCAATCCTTTTCTGGTACAGTAGTCCGGTTTATTACTAGCGCTGCCCATGATCCTCATGTTCTTGCCATTAAAATGACTCTTTACCGGACTTCTGGGGACTCACCCATCGTTAATGCTTTAATTGCTGCGGCAGAAAATGGCAAGCAAGTTTCTGTATTAGTCGAATTAAAAGCCCGGTTTGATGAAGAGAATAACATTTACTGGGCAAGGCGTTTAGAAAGTGTTGGTGTTCATGTTGTCTATGGTTTAGTTGGTTTAAAAACCCATAGCAAAATTGTTCTGGTAGTGCGCCGGGAAAAAGATAGAATGCGCCGTTATGTACACATTGGTACAGGGAATTACAACCCAAAAACTGCACGACTCTATACAGATTTAGGCTTATTTAGTTGTCGGGAAGAATTAGGTGCAGATTTAACAGATGTGTTTAATTTCTTAACAGGTTACTCTCGCCAAAAATCCTATCGAGAAATTATGGTAGCACCTGTGAATATGCGCGATCGCTTTCTGGAATTAATTAAGCGCGAAATTGAAAATGTCCACAATGGATTTTCTGGTCGCATCGTTGCTAAAATGAATGCCCTCGTTGATCCACAAATCATTTCTACACTATACGAAGCTTCTCGTGCAGGTGTACAAATTGACCTAATTATTCGCGGTATTTGTTGTTTGCGTCCCGGAGTGCCAAACCTGAGCGAAAATATTCGCGTCATCAGCATTATTGGTCGCTTTTTGGAACACTCCCGCATATTTTACTTCTACAACAATAGTCAAGAAGAAATATATATTGGTAGTGCGGACTGGATGCGTCGCAATTTAGATCGTCGAGTGGAAGTCATTACCCCCATTAAAGACCAAGATATTGCTAAGGACTTGCAAGAGATTTTAGGAATTATGTTGGCAGATAATCGTCATGCTTGGGAATTACAACCTGATGGTAGTTATATTCAAAGATGTCCTTGTGATAACTGTCCAGAAGCTAATTCTCAAAAAACTATTATGTCTATGACATTACGATCTGTAGGCATAAATTAAACTCTCATTAGTTGCAGCAAAAGTGAATAATAACCTCTGCCAATATCACCGACTTCTTTGATCAATTTTCTCATGCAAATAATTAATCGGAGAAGTCGGGGATCTCAACCATAGCTTAATTAACGTACCCTGCTGTAAATTCTTCTTGAGTCAATAAATATATATATTTTAAATAGTCTTCAGACTTATACAACTATCAGACTAAATGTATATTGTTGAGGACATTAGACTTGATATTCGGTGATGAATAACATATTTTGGAGATGATGCACTATGATAATATGCCAGTTTCATAAGTGCTGAATCTGTCGCCCCCAGTATTATGCAAAAAGAACAGTTTTTTATGGAAAATTTGCATAAAAATTAACTTTTAGTGGCTAAAATTCATCCATAAGATAGAGTGAAGTATTTCACTTGTACTCATAAACTATAAGAATTCATATTTATTCTTTTTCTGGAATGTTAATGTTGTCCCGTGAGTCTTCTAATTTGCGCGTTCTCATAGTTGATGATCATGAACTCACTCGTTTAAGCCTACAATTAGTTTTTTCTGTTCAAGAAAATATCCAGGTTGTTGGTTTAGCTAGTAATGGTCAAGAAGCTATAGAAATGGTTCAATGCTATCAACCTGATGTGATCATTCTCGATTTACAAATGCCAATTATGGATGGTTGGTCAGCATCTCATTACATTAAAGCTATATCTCCAAATACTCAAATTCTGGCTTATTCCTCTGTAGATGAAGTATCTTTTGGAAAAAACAAAACTAGGCATAACTTTGATAAAGTTTGCAAAAAAGATATTCCGACAAAGGAACTCATTGCCTTAGTCAGAGAGTTAGGGAACAGACATAGGTATTCTTCATTTCCAGAAGAAATATTGAACTCTGCCTAATCATAAATTTATGTAGGTTGGGTTGACCCTGGGAAACCCAACATCATTAATAATTAAAAAAGTACAAATTAGATCAGGCAAAAGGCAATTGACAATTATCAATTACCTTTTCTCCTGTCTAAGTTTTAGATAACTAACAACTTAGGTTAATTATTTCCTGCTTGGGGAATAGTCCGTTTAAATTCATCAATTAAATCATCTAATTCTTCCAAAGCTTGATTGACATCAACCCTTAAAGTTCCCAAATTGGGTTGTTCTAATAAACTCAGCAACCGCTCACGTTTACCTTGAACAGTGCTAATTCGGTCTTTAACTGTCTGAATATCCATTTTTTTGCGTCCAGTTTTGAAACACTTCAAATCTAAAGTTAACGCAAAAAGGAAAAATCTCCATATCCCTTTCCCAATCTGCCACCAATCAGCGATGATAATAAAAGATGAAAATAAATTATACTAAGCTTAAATTATGCTCGGCGGAATTTCTTTGGGAACACTTGGTTTAACAGTAGGTAGTATACTCACCATCACAGGTTTTGTTGCCTACTTCATGGATAACGCTACCCTCAATCTAGTAGGATTTTTCTATGGTTTTCCGCTATTACTGGGAGGTTTAGCCCTAAAAGCTAATGAACTTAAACCCATCCCCTTCAGCCAAACTACCACACCATCAATCCTCGAACTCAGAAAGCAACAGGCAACTGTCACACAAACTAAAATCCGCAAGGACATCACCCGCTTCTGTTATGGGCAAAAATCCCATCTAGATTTAGCCCTGGCTTATCTAGGTTTAAGTCCCACAGACGAAGTCAGACCAGTCGTCACCGGTTTGCGAGAAACCGAAATCAACGGCGCTTATACCCTAATCCTAGAATTCGATTCACCACTGATCACCTTTGATACCTGGCAACAAAAGCATGAAAAAATGACCAAGTATTTTGGTCCAGGTGTAGAAGTCAACATTAAACAGCCCAGAGAGGACTACATTGAACTGTCTTTGATGAAAACTTTAATCTAAAACCTCTATCTCGCAAGGAACTCAAGTTCCTTGCTAATAGCGCAAGTCATCTAAAGATGACTAAACACTTAAAAAAGTTCCTAGTCCGTTTTAACGGACTTCAGCTATTAGACAGGGAATTTATTCCCTGGCTCAAGTTCCTTGCTAATAACAAAAGTCATCTAAAGATGACTAAACACTTAAAAAAGTTCCTAGTCCGTTTTAACGGACTTCAGCTATTAGACAGGGAATTTATTCCCTGGCGGGTGTCTGGCTGGCGGGTGTCTTAAACCTAGCTCTGGTAGAACTATCTTAGTATAGTATAAGCATCCCTAGAAATACCCACCATCTACCATGAGCCAATGCCTTAACCCCGCCTGTATTTATCAAAATCCCCAGGGTACTACCTATTGTCAAAAATGCGGCGGTAAAATCCTCTTAGATGATCGTTATCGTCCCATTAAATTTCTCGGAGAAGGTGGTTTCGGCAGAACATTTCAAGCAGTAGATGAAAAAAGATTAAATACACCCTGCGTCATTAAACAATTCTTACCTCAACAAGCAGGAAGCGGCGCATTACAAAAAGCCACTGAACTATTTCAACAAGAAGCCAAAAGACTGCAAGAACTAGGAAAACATCCCCAAATTCCAGACTTAGAAGCCTTCTTTCCCCAAGATGGTAGACTTTATTTAGTCCAAGACTTTATTGATGGTCAAAACTTATTACAAGAATTTCAAAATCAAGGCACATTAAACGAACCGCAAATCAGAAATATCTTAATAGAATTATTACCTGTTTTACAATTTATCCATGATAACAAAGTCATTCATCGAGACATCAAACCAGAAAATATTATTAGAAGCAAAAACGGTCAATTATTCCTGATTGATTTTGGCGTTTCCAAAGAAACAACCGGCAGTATTTTAACTAGAATTGGAACTACAGTAGGTACTCCTGGATATGCACCTCCAGAACAGTTGCGGGGTACGGCTTACCATAATAGTGATCTCTATAGTTTAGCTGTTACTTGTGTGAGATTATTAACGGGACATTTTCCAAAATCCGATGGTTCAGATCAATTGTTTGATACTAACAGAATGGAGTGGCAATGGCGGAAATATGTTTCTTTAAGTCAGGAATTAACAACTGTATTAGAAACAATGTTACAAGATATTCCTGTTAATCGTTATCAATCAGCTACAGAAGTTTTAGCTGCATTATCAAATCAAAAAACAATAGTTATTCCCACCCCACCACCACAAACTTCTCAAAATCCCTTTCAACAAATTTTTCAGTTTATTTCTCCACCAACAAACCCACC
This sequence comes from Dolichospermum sp. UHCC 0352, assembly GCF_009711925.1. Taxonomy (NCBI): domain Bacteria; kingdom Bacillati; phylum Cyanobacteriota; class Cyanophyceae; order Nostocales; family Aphanizomenonaceae; genus Dolichospermum; species Dolichospermum sp. UHCC 0352. The sequence goes on from NZ_VIKY01000194.1 coordinate 19,620, forward strand.
CAAACCACCAACAAATACCAGCTTAAATATCAATCCTCAATCATCATTTACCGAAGACTTAGGAAAGGGTATTAAATTAGAAATGATAGCCATACCCGGAGGAACTTTTCTCATGGGTTCACCGGACAATGAAGTAGAAAGAGATAGTGATGAAAGTCCTCAACATCAAGTGACAGTTCCCAGCTTCTTTATGGGAAAATATCAATTGACACAGGCACAATATCAGGCTATCTTGGGTCTTAATCCTGCTCATTTCAAAGGCAAAAACCGCCCAGTTGAATGTGTCAGTTGGGATGATGCACTTGCATTCTGTCAAAAGCTAACTCAAAAGACAGGAAAAAGCTACAGATTGCCCAGTGAATCAGAATGGGAGTATGCTTGTAGAGCCGGTACAAAAACGCCATTTTCCTTTGGTGACAACATCACCCCAGATTTAGTTAATCATGATTATAAGTACCAACAAACCACAGATGTAGGCAAATTTCCCCCTAATGCTTTTGGCTTGTATGATATGCACGGTAATGTCTGGGAATGGTGCGAAGATGACTGGTATTGCGACTATATAAACGCGCCTACAGATGGCACTGCTTATAACAGTCTAAGGGGTAGAAATTATCGACTGCTTCGTGGCGGTTCTTGGAATGAGCCTGCTAGGCGCTGTCGGTCTGCGTCTCGCTATACTTATTTGTGCGCCACTCGTCACTCCAACTACGGTTTTCGGGTCGTGTCTTCGTTTAAGAGTTTGTAGCCCTGTATACTCTTATTCTTTTACCCTCTGCTCTTATTCTCTTTTCCCTTCTCCCTTCTTAATCCCTCAGCCTGTGGCGGAAAAAGTTTTTTTCCAGAAGAATATAGAGGTATTGATTGAACCATATCACATAAATGGGGAAAGTGTCAAGATCCTCAAGATTAACAGGTAGCTAGACAGTTAAATCATCTTTATGAGTAAGAGATTAGGACTTACGCACTGTACAAATTCACGATGATGTGCATGAACGAAAATCCGTCGTTTCAGGCTTTTGGTGATTAACTTCTGCTCAATAGCGATCGCTTATAGCGTGATTTTTGGAAGAGCGATCGCTTTACTGAAGGTATCGCTATAAAATAAAATAAAGGTAAATATAGCCTAAAATAACCTCTATGTCCCTGCAAGAACTGAAAGAGCAAGCCTTTCAACTACCTGAGAGCGATCGCTTAGAACTCGTCCGCGCAATCATCGAGTCATTGCAAAATCAACCCAGTCAACAATCTGAACGGACTCGCATTATCAAACAAATGAAAGGTTTATTAAAAACCAATCAACCAGCACCAACCGATGAACAGGTAAATGCAATGTTAGAACAACATCGAGTAGAGAAGTATCTTTAGTGAAAATTCTCATTGATACCAATATTATTTTAGATTACTTATTAGAACGAGAACCGTTTTTAGAAGATGCAGAAATGCTATTTCAAGCAATTGATTCTGGGCAAATAATTGGATATGTGACTGCAACAACACTAACTGACATTTTCTACATTGCTCGCAAACAAACTCAAAGTATTGAACTAGCTAGACAAGCGATTTCAACGACATTAACTATTATGGATAGGCTGTCCGATTTGCACGTTGTGAAAAGTCAAATTGGACTGCATAATCTGTAAAATCCTGTACCAGCATCAAAAATTAGCCGAGTACCGCCTACTTGCATGGATACACAAGTCCTATTTTATATAGTTTACTACATTTATTTAATTAATAGCTAGTAAAGATTCAGTAACTTTACTGAAAATAACCTTTTCTAGTTTTGTCAAAGTTGCCTAAATCTACGGAAGTTTAAATTCCCATGTAGATAGCTGATTAAGTCCATGCCCATAAGTCAAATTATATTGCAATGGAGTAATACTGATATATTTTTTTTGAATGGCATGAACATCAAGGGGAATGTGGGTTGGTAAGTTTAATTCTATAGGTGGTTCTACATCTTCGATTACCTCTCCAGTTAACCAGTAGTAAGTTTTACCTCTAGGATCAGTTCGCTTGTCAAAAACATCCACATAACGTCGTACTCCTTGTCTAGTGAAAGTAACTCCAGCTATTTCTTCCCAAGATAAGGGGGGGACGTTGACATTGAGTAACATCAATTCTGGCAGTGGTTGGGCGGCAATTTTAGCAACCAGGACTTCAGCAAATTTAGCTGCTGGTTGAAAATCTTTATGGGTATGACTGGTTAAACTAAAAGCAATACTAGGAATACCTTCAATAACTCCTTCCATTGCTGCGGAAACAGTCCCAGAGTAGAGGATTTCTGTCCCTAAATTTGCACCTTGGTTAATTCCAGATAGCACTAAGTCGGGTGGAGAATCCAATAAAGCCCATAGTGCCAATTTTACACAATCTGAAGGCGTACCATCACAAGCCCAAGCTTTAATATCAGGATGAAACACAGATTCCACTATTTCCGCGCGAATGGGTTGCAGTAAGGTTAATCCATGCCCTGTTGCGGATCTCTCTCGATCTGGACAAACTACTGTCACTTCATGACCCGCTGCTGCTAAGGTGTTGGCTAGGGTACGAATACCCAAAGCAGAAATTCCATCATCGTTGCTAATTAGTAATTTCATTTGTCAGTTGTCAGTTGTTAGTAGGGGCGAAGCATTTGGAAGAT
>NZ_VIKY01000195.1:0-8242 GCF_009711925.1 Dolichospermum sp. UHCC 0352
TCTGTGAATGTAGAATCCCCGCGTCTTTAGACCGGGGAGTGTCAATTCATGTATACGTTTATTGTCGGTGTAGTAATTTTTAATTAAGCTTAGAGATTAAAATTTAATTTCCCAGATATCATTTTATAATTTATCTAAAGTTGATCTCATCCTCACGAGGTTATTATGACAGCTATCACCGTCAACTTAAACCCTATTATCCAATTAAGTGATCAGCAATTTTATCAACTCTGTCGAGAAAATCCTGAAGTCAAATTTGAACGCAATGCCAAAGGAGAAATATTGATTATGTCACCAACAGGAGGAGGAACAGGAAAACGTAATGTGGAAATTGCCGCAGATTTTGTGTTTTGGAATCGTAAATATAAACTAGGAGTTTGTTTCGACTCTTCCACCTGTTTTAAACTTCCCAATGGTGCAAATCGTTCTCCTGATGTTGCTTGGATTAAAAAAGAAAGATGGGATACACTCACACCAGAAGAACAAGAAAAGTTTTCCCCAATTGCCCCAGATTTTGTTTTAGAATTAATGTCACCTAGTGATAGTTTGCAGGAAACGCGAGCAAAAATGCAGGAATATATCAATAATGGAGTTAAATTAGGTTGGTTAATTAATCGAAAAATGCGCCAAGTGGAAATTTATCGTCTTGGTAAACCAGTAGAGATATTAGAATTTCCCCAAGAATTATTAGGTGAAGATATTTTGCCAGAATTTATTTTAAATATGGAAATCATTTGGGGATAGGTTGTTGAAATTCAACAACCGGATCATCTTGGTAAGTCATGGTAATATAATGCTATTATTTACCTGTACTCACAATTCCTGACCATTGCACCTTTTTCTCCCGTTCTCGACGATAAGAAAAGAAATGTTCTGGAGTTTGGAAAGTACAATAGGGAGCGATCGCAATTTGTTCTAAACTAATTCCTAATTGTTCCAATTGCAAAGCATTCACCCGCCGCACATCTAAACAGACCTTTCCCGGTTCTGGATCTTTGATTAAAGGTGAATTCGCTAAATTATGTAAAGCAGGAACTATTTTTTCTGGTTCATAATGTGGTAGAATGGTACTGCCAATTTCCGCAGCTACTTCCACAGAAACTTGGTAAACTTCCCCAGCAATAGCCGGACCCATAGCTACGCGCAAATCTGCTAAATTGCTACCGTGAGATTGCATTCTGGTAATAGCTTCAGGAACAATTTTCGCCGCTGTTCCCCGCCAACCAGCGTGTAAAGCCGCCACCTGTCCAGTTTTCACATCTCCAATCAAAACAGGTGTACAATCAGCAGAAGCCACCCAGACAGCTTGTAACGGTTGCTGACTAATTAAACCATCTGCCAACGCCAAATCATCATCACTGGCATTGACATGATCATCAACCTCCTGGGGAGTTAAAACAGTATTGCCATGCACCTGTTTTAAACGATAAGCTAAAGCCTCTGGTTGTAGTGCCTGAGTTAGTTCATGAGGTAAACGAGGCCAAAACCGTTGGGTAAAGAAACCATGAGACCAGGGTTCTAGAAGATTACAAGTCAGGTAAGGTAGACCTTCCCAATTGTGCCAATGCCAAGTGTGCATCTTTAACCAAACCTCAATAGAAAATTAATTACTTTCAATCAATGCTAACTTGAACAACTGCCAAAAAAGATTTAAAACAATGGTGAACTGTGGTGGAATTTAATCGGCAACTTTTGGTAGATAGCTTAAAAGCAGAATATAAGCATCAAGATTTACCATTCTCTCTACATATTTTTAACACTTTATCTTCCACAAATCAAACCCTGTGGCAACTAATCAACCAAGGAGAAAAACCAGGTTGTGTAGTTATTGCCACCCAGCAAACCGCCGGCAGGGGGCAATGGGGTCGTCAATGGCAATCTTCTACTGGTGGTCTATATCTTTCAATGGCATTAACACCCAACATGGAAGCTACCAGCAGTTATCAACTCACCTTGGCCAGCGCGTGGGGAATTACAGCGCAATTACGAAAATGTGGTATACCCGTCGGCATAAAATGGCCAAATGATTTAGTATTAGATGGTCGCAAATTAGGAGGCATTTTAACGGAAACCAAAGTCAATCAAGGACATATCACTCAAGCTGTGATTGGTGTTGGCATTAATTGGGCAAATCAAGTTCCAGAAACGGGAATTAATCTGCAATTATGGCAAAATTCCCAAAATTATCAGATGATTCATCACCTGGAAATGCTTACCTCACAAGTCTTACTAGGAATTAAGTCCGGTATCGAGTGTCTACAGGTAGAAGGAATAAACATCCTCTTATCTCGCTATCTTGATCTACTCACAAATATGGGTGATCAGGTTTATGTCAATAATCTTTTAGGTACAGTAGTTGGAGTAACTCCACAGGGTAATCTCCGGTTAAAAATGACAACTTATGATCCAAAAGCAGCCGTAACACCAGAAATTTTTTGCCAACCAGGTACAATCAGTTTGGGTTATCGTCAAGCTTCTGTTTAATGATTAAATTTGTTAAAAATGTCACTTCATAGGATAGTATATCCAGCATGGAATGATATCATTTCTTTAGACTTATTACACACAACACAAGAGAAAAAATGACGCAGCACCATAAATCTGCCCATAAAAATTTTTACTACGGTGGCACGAGTAAACGTTTTGCTTCTAGACTACCAGCACAAAGCCTCTGTTTGTTAAGTAGCTTTAGTCTTCTTGGTAGCGGATTTGTAACTGCTCAAACTGAAACTGCATCAATAGACAATATTGTTCCCACTATTGAGAATTCCCAACCAGCAGTAGTTACAAATCCAGTTCAGAAAGAAACTATTGTTCCTGAAACAGCCAAGCCACAGCCGGATTTTTCTGACCGACAAGCTAGGCTGAAAAAGAAGCTAAATAGCAAAAGTGTTGCTGAATCTACAGAAGTTGTCAGAGATGCTAAACCCAAAGGTGAAAATACTCAACCTACAGCCAGTGTGAGAATTTCCCAGCCCAAAGGTGAAAATACTCAACCTACAGCTAGTGTGAGGATTTCCCAGCCCAAAGGTGAAAATACTCAACCTACAGCCAGTGTGAGAATTTCCCAGCCCAAAGGTGAAAATACTCAACCTACAGCCAGTGTTAGTGAACCTGACCCATTGGTTAAAAAACTCCCAGAAGTCGCTCAAACAACCAATAATTCGCAAAATACTGTCAAGGATACAGAAAGTAGTCTCAAGGATTATAACAACGCTTATATTGATCCCACTGACTACAAAAATGCAACCACAGATAACTATGAACCGCCCAGTTCTGTAGTCGTCACAGAACGTTCTAGTGGTTGTAGTGCAAATGTAGTTCCAGGGCAAAGTGCTTGTGCTAAAACTACCCAAACTCCTGCCGTGGCTAAGTCTAAAGATTCATCACCGACTTGGCTGAAAAAAAGTGAAACTGCTAAATTACCAATCGTGTCCCCAGTGAGGACAGCCATAACTGCAACCCGCAATCAACGTGAGAATGTTGGTGAAGCTGTTGCTACTAGTGTGAGCAAAATTAGTCAACCTCAAAATAATTGGCGGATTTCCAGAACTAACACCAGCAGTCATACAAAGGCTGCCTATCATGCCAATAGCTTTATCCCCAGTCCTAGGGAATTTAGCACGACAAAGGTGAGTTCTATCCCTATTGCTCCCCAAGTAGGTAGTTTACCAGCACCGATGATTGAGGGTAATCTTGCTCCTCGTCCCAGTCTGGTGTCCTATGATTTTTCACTGGCATCTGTATTACCTCAAGTTCCTTATACTAATACCCTGGCTTATCGTGGTGGTGGTGGTTCGGGAATTGTCTTCCCTCTGTCTATGGCTGCACCAATTACGTCTTTATTTGGCTGGCGTGTTCATCCTATCACGGGCGATCGCCGTTTTCACGCTGGTACAGATTTAGGTGCGCCCACGGGAACACCAATTTTAGCAGCGGCTAAAGGTCAAGTAGAATCAGCTAACTGGTTAGGTGGTTATGGTTTGGCTGTAACAATCAATCACAGTTCGGCTCAACAAAGTCTTTACGGGCATATGTCAGAAATCTTTGTTCAACCTGGTCAATGGGTAGAGCCTGGAACTGTCATTGGTCGAGTTGGTAGCACTGGTAACTCTACAGGACCTCACCTGCACTTTGAAATCCGTCACCTTACCCAAAATGGATGGGTTGCTGTTGACCCAGGTGTGCAATTAGAAGGTGGCCTTAGCCAGTTGGCACAAGGCACACAAGGCACGAAAACAGCCCAAGCTCGGTAATTTGGCGGAGTGGTCAGTGGTCAGTGGTCAGGGAGGAGGGGAGAAATTTCTTCCTTCTTCCTTCTTCCTCCTGATAGCGAAGCGTGGCGTTAGCCATACTTCTGATAGCGAAGCGTGGCGTTAGCCATACTCCTGACTCCTGACTCCTGACTCCTGACTCCTGACTCCTCTTCTCCTTACAAATATCCGTTTTCTGCTAAGAATGCAGTTGTAATTTCCGCTTGTTGATGGTGATTATTGCCAGGGGTGAGGAATTTTTCCACGTATTTACCCAGGATATCTCCTTCTAGATTTACCCAACTACCCGCTACTAAATAACTCAGATTGGTTTCGCTGTATGTTAGCGGGATGACGGCAACTGTAAATTGAGATGATTCTGATTTATATTTAGCTACGGTGAGGCTGATACCATTGACAGCAATGCTACCTTTAGGAACTATATAACGAGCGATCGCTTCTGGGGCGACAAAGGTCATTTCCCAGGAACTAGCAGTTTGTTCAGATGTAATTAACTGACCAATTCCATCTACATGACCCATAACAAAATGACCGCCAACTTTACCACCCACCCGTAGTGATGCTTCTAGATTGACGTATCTTTGTTGAATTTCTTCTTTGCCTAATGTTGTGCGTCCTAGGGTTTCCGGTGAAGCGGTGGCAATAAATCCATCTTTTAAGATTTCTTCAACTGTCAAACACACGCCATCTACCGCCACACTATCACCATAGGCCAAGTCATGAATGATCATCTCTGGCTGACTAAGATAATTAATCTGCCACGAATCTCCTGTTAAGGGTTTTATGGTTCCTAAACCTTGAATTAATCCTGTAAACACAGCTTTTGGGAAACTAATTTTATTTATTGCTTAATTTTGGCGGAAATCAACTAATAATTCTCGGAAAAAATGTAAAGCCCGTAAGTTTATTTTTTTCCTGGTTTTGGTAAATGAATATTAACATATTAACATCAATCCCCAGGCATACTTGAATTAGGAGCTAAAAGAAAGATGAAGGATAAAATATGAAGGATCAATAAATGAGTTATTAACAAGGTGTGAAATTAGTTTATTTATACCTGATTTCTATGACACCACAGTAAGAGTCAACTAACCATTAAAAATTCCTAAAAAGCTGGTTTGATTTGCTTTTTTAATTTTTAATTTTTAATTCTTAAATTCGGAAAAAAGTGGATTATTTGTTACATATTTCCAAGCGATTAAAGAACTTTAGAGGCTGAACCAATGATAGAAATGAAAGTCGCTGGTATAGCATTAGATGCGATCACTCGCAGCCCGATTGTGCTTCTGAAGGATGGTTCAGATCGTCGCGCTTTGCCCATTTACATCGGTCAGGAACAAGCAAGAGCAATTATGGGGGCAATGGAAAATCAAAAGCCCCCCCGACCTTTAACCCATGACCTAATCGTGAATATGCTGGAAACATGGAATATGACTTTAGATAAAGTTATTATTCATACCTTACAAAAAGATACCTTTTATGCTGCGTTAATTCTTCAGCAAGGGGATGTCAAAAAAGAAATTGATGTTCGTCCCAGTGATGCGATCGCTATTGCACTCCGCACAAATACTCCCATTTGGGTCATGGAAGAAGTAGTGGCTAATGCTTCTATTCCTGTAGATCGTGATGCTGATGAAGCTGAACAGGAAGCTTTCCGCGAATTTATTTCTAATCTCCGTCCAGAGGATTTAATCAAGCGGTTTGGGAATGGTGACTAGTACCGCAAAGCGGAAGTCAAAAGTCAAAGGTCAAAGGTCAAAAGTAATATTGAGCAAGCTTTTTGACGATTGAGGATGGTTGGTTTATTTACGTCCTGCGGTACTAGACTAAGGTTAGGAGTCAGGAGGAATCTTGACTCAACTTGATTCAGAATTTTGTTGGGTTTCCCTGGGTCAACCCAACCTACATTTTTTTAACAACACGGGGTTAAGTACCATAAAAACACAAATTATAAAATATTCCCTCAGATAGATTTTTTAATCATAATTATTTTCTATCATGACTTGGGTTTTTGTGCTGATGGTGAAATTAAAAATTTCTCCAACACGAAGTAATATTAGAAACATCCTCTAATATTGCGGTCAACTTATTGACAATTTATGGTAGTGGTGATGGGGATTCTGTGGGCAAGTTTTCGACAGTGGTTAATGCGGGTAATAACTAATGATGGTTATGGTGGTGTGATAGCTGTGTGTTTGTTATTGCCAGCACTAACTGTCCTTTTTGTGGTGGGTTGGTTAATACTTAATGGTGAATTAGCGAAGTTATATAATTATGCTTTTGCTATTTCCCTTCTTGAGTTTGTTGTAATTATAGTTTTTATTATTTTAATTTGGCAAAGTGCGATAGCAATTGATCGCCTCAGTTATAAAAATCGTCGTGCTGAAGAGGCATTGAAAATTAAGGATGAGAATCTGCAAACTTTTGTCAATGCTAACATTATTGGTATTATTTCTGGTGATATTTATGGTGGCATCCACCAGGCAAACGACGAATTTTTGAGAATTACTGGTTATACAAGGGAAGATTTACTCGCTGGTAATTTAGGTTGGAGGCATCTGACAGCACCGGAATTTTTATATTTAGATGAACAAGCGATCGCTGAATCTCATTCTAGTGCAGATGGTGGTTGTACACCATATCAAAAGGAATATATTCGCAAAGATGGTAGTCGTATTCCTGTGTTAGTTGGTTTTGCCCTCAAGGGGGAAAAACGGGAGAGGTCAACAGCTTTTATCCTGGATTTAAGTGAACGGGAAGCCACACTCAAGGAACTCCGGAAAAGTAAGGAGGATGTATCGGGGCATTTTTGGATATTACGGAGCGGAAACAAGCAGAAAAAGATCGCACTAATTTGATCACTTCTTTGCAAACACAAACTGAGCAGTTACAGAAAGCTAACCAGATGAAGGATGAGTTTCTGGCAGTTTTGTCCCATGAATTGCGATCGCCTCTCAATGCTATAGTCGGTTGGTCTCATTTGCTCAGAACTCGCAAATTTACAGAAGATCAGGTAGCCCAAGGACTAGAAACCATTGAACGCAATGCGAAAATCCAAAATCAGTTAATTGATGATTTGTTGGATATATCCCGCATCATTAGAGGTAAGTTAACCTTTAATCCTCGAAGTTGCAATTTAGTTCCTATTATTAATTCAGCTATGGAAACTGTCTCCCTTGCAGCCCAAGCAAAGGAAATTAATTTGCACTTTGATCCCCATGATGGAGAATTGCCAGATTCAACCTCTGCTGTGATGGTATCCGGTGATAGCGATCGCTTGCAACAGGTGATCTGGAATTTGTTAACCAATGCCATCAAGTTTACACCCCAAGGCGGTAACGTCGAAATTAGGCTGAATAAAGTGGCTATTAGCACCGCAAATTTGTCAAATGATCATGATCAACCCAGAAAATATGCTCAAATTCAAGTAATTGACAATGGAATTGGCATTACTGCTGAGTTTCTCCCCCATGTCTTTGATCGTTTTCGTCAAGCTGATAGTTCCAGCACTAGATCCTATGGTGGACTCGGATTAGGATTATCACTTGTGCGCCATTTAACAGAAATGCATGGTGGTACTGTTCATGTAGAAAGTTTAGGGGGTAGAAACAGCTTGATAATTTCTACCCATAACTAGCCTTATGTTACTGTTTGTCCAAGTCTTCAATAAGTTGATCAACAAAATCCCTCAACCGTTGTTGCCAGTCAGGGACGGTTTTAATTTTTTCCCTGACTCCAGGTAAAACCTTAAATTGCAAGGGTGATTTATCGTAGGCTACTTGATTTTGTGGTTTAAATTTAATCCGAGGCATTGCCAAATCCTAATATATCTGATATACTAGACATCATAGCCCAACATTGAAGGTCGAATCAATGCTTTTATCATTCAAAACTGCACTAATTCCAAATAACGGACAGATTACAGCTTTTCGCAAGGCTTCTGGAGTCGCTAGACACGCTTACAACTG
>NZ_VIKY01000196.1:0-11302 GCF_009711925.1 Dolichospermum sp. UHCC 0352
AGTTCCCTCCCCTTTACAAGGGGAGGGTTAGGGTGGGGTAAAAAATATTTGATACATCAACCATAACTTTAGGGTCAGGAGTGGGGCTTCTGTCGGTTAAGCTAAAAAATTGCATTTATAGATAAAATACTGACAAAGAGCGATCAGATTTTTGTTAACACACAAGCTTTATGAAACCACAAATACCAACACAACGGGCAATTCTGGGATTAGAAGATTTTATATCTACTCCCTTAGCAGAGAAACTAGAACAGCATCTTCACATTGACAGTCGAGAAAGAGCGATCGCATTATTTCAAGATGTAGCTGCTAGTGTACCCGCTTACCAGGCATTTTTAGCAGAACGAGGCATAAATCCTCAAGATATTCAAACATTAGCAGATTTCCAAAACTTACCAAAAGTTAATAAAGAAAATTATATTTCCCGTTATTCTTTGCCCCAATTGTGTAATAATGGAAATATAGGAGGCTGTGATATGATCGCAGCTTCCTCTGGCTCAACAGGTAAACCCACATTTTGGCCGCGTTTCATCACTGATGAATTACAAATAGCCACCCGCTTTGAGCAAATCTTTCATAATAGTTTTTATGCGGATACTAAAACTACTTTAGCAGTAGTTTGTTTTGCTCTGGGAACTTGGGTAGGGGGAATGTTTACTACTAATTGTTGTCGTCATTTAGCCGCTAAGGGTTATCCGATTACCGTCATTACTCCAGGGAATAATAAACCGGAAATTTTGCGAATTGTCCAGGAATTAGGTGGTAACTTTGAGCAAGTTGTGTTATTAGGATATCCACCATTTTTAAAAGATGTCATTGATACGGGTATTGCCAATAATATCGAATGGGGACAATATCATATTAAGTTAGTCATGGCAGGAGAAGTATTTAGTGAAGAATGGCGCAATTTAGTAGCCCAAAGAATAGGTTCTGAAAATCCCTGTGATGATTTTGCTTCTATGTATGGAACAGCAGACGCGGGAGTTTTAGGAAATGAAACCCCTCTTAGTATTTGTATTCGGCGGTTTTTAGCAGTCACACCTCAAGCTGCTAAAGCATTATTTGGGGAGTCGCGTTTACCTACTTTAGTCCAATATGATCCTAACAGTCGGTTTTTTGAAGTAGAAGATGGAAATTTACTATTTTCTGGGAATAATGGTGTGCCTTTAATTAGATATAGCATTTTTGATCAAGGTGGCTTAATTACTTATGCCCAAATGCGAGAATTTTTAGCAGCATGGGGTTTTAATCCCATTACAGAATTACAAAATCATCGGGGAATTCATCAATTACCTTTTGTTTATATCTTCGGACGTTCTAATTTTACGGTTTCCTATTTTGGCGCAAATATCTATCCAGAAAATGTGACGGTAGGATTAGAACAACCAATTATTAGAGAATGGGTAACAGGTAAATTTGTTTTACAGGTAAAAGAGGATTTAGACAAAAACCGCTTTTTATCTGTAGTAGTAGAGTTAGCACCAGGAATAGAGGATAAAGAGGAGAAAAGATTATCTATAACTGCTGCTATTCTTGCTCAATTATTGCGTCTCAATAGTGAGTTTGCTAACTATGTTCCCCGACAATATCAAACTCCATTGGTAGAATTAAAACCCATTGGTGATATTGAATATTTTCCTATAGGTGTCAAACACAGATATACCCGGAATAATATGCGTAAATAGTCAAAAAATAGGTAAGAAATCAAAATCTCAAACTTTGCGCCTTTGCTTCTTTGCGCCTCTGCGCGAAACATAATTAATAATAACGCAACGGCCAAAATTTAATAAAACTCTTACCTATAATCAGGTTATTTGCATACTGCTTATAAAAGTTGCCAACCAGTACCTTGATAACCATAATCAAAGATATCTGGATGCAATATTTCTGCGAGAATTTCTAAAGAATCTACCAACCGCGGACCAGGACGGTTAAAGTAAGCATTGCCATCAGTAATAAATACTCTCCCTGATTGGACTGCATGGAGTTTTTTCCATTCTGGACGTTGAGTTAATACTTGAGCTTCTTGCTGAGTCTGTTGTAAATCAAAGCCACAGGGCATGAAAATAATCACATCTGGGTTACTATCTACTAATGTTTCCCATTTAACATGAGTAACAGGTTTACCCATCAGGCTAAATAATGGTTTTCCTCCTGCTAAGTTGATTAATTCAGGAACCCAATTTGTAGCGGTCATCAAAGGATCAGTCCATTCAACGCAAGCGACTTTAGGCATTTCTGCACAGGATAGCCCTTGCAGTCTTCGCTTACAAATTCTCACACGGGCTTCTAAATTTTCCAGTATTTCTACTGAATCTACTCCAAATGTGTGACTAACCCGTTCAATATCACCCCAAAGCTCCTGTAGTGTGTTCGGTTGTAAGGAAATTATTTGCGGTGAACTGTGGGTAAGTTGGGCAACTGCTTTTTCTACTTCCGGTAAACTGACGGCGCAGATATCACATTGATCTTGGGTGATAATGTGGGTAGGGTGCAATTTCTCTAAAACATCAATTTTGATTTTGTAGACACCTAAAGCAGATTGTAATAGATTGCTGGCTTCGTCATGAATAGAATGGCCATTAGCGTCACCATTCACACGGGCTTGGGTACAAACTGGAAGATTGGTGATTTCGGGAGGATAGTCACATTCATGCGATCGCCCGACCATAGCATCAAATAAACCCAGTTTAGCGACGATTTCCGTAGCACTCGGAATTAAAGAGACAATTCTTATATTGTTACTTGTATCAATCATAGTTTCACCCCCTGGGAATAGGAGTCAGGAGTCAAAAATAGAAAATGGTGTTAAGTTGTTTTTAACAGATGTTTCTACCCTCATTTTCACATATTTTTAGAGAGGCGGTATCTATCTTGAGGATGTTAGCCTTTTGATTTTTCGACAAGCTCAGTAACCAGATTCCAGAATCTTAATTTTAATTAAGCGTTAACGAACCGTTTGCGACTCCACTGAAATGATGACAAAAACCCACCCCTGAAAGCGTTAGGGGTGGGTAATTCATAAATTATGGATTTGGGATTTGGGACAGTGGCAAATTAGAACATACCCATGCCGCCCATGCCGCCCATACCGCCCATACCGCCCATGCCGCCCATACCACCCATGCCGCCATCAGGGGACCCAGCGGATTGTTTTTCAGGCTTTTCAGCAATAATGGCTTCGGTGGTTAGTACCATACCAGCAATGGAAGAAGCATTTTGTAAAGCGGAACGAACCACTTTTGCGGGATCAATAATACCAGCCGCAATTAAGTCTTCAAATTCGCCTGTAGCTGCGTTATAACCGATATTCAAATCAGTTTCCCGAACTCTGGCAACAATCACAGAACCTTCTGCCCCAGCGTTTTCCGCGATTTGCCGGAGGGGAGCTTCTAAAGCTTTTTTAACAATATCAGCGCCAATTCTTTCTTCAGGAGTGAGGCTGTTTTTAATAGCATCTACCTTGGTAGATAGATAAATTAAGGTTGCACCACCACCAGGAACAATACCTTCTTCTACCGCTGCTTTGGTAGCGTTGAGTGCGTCTTCAATCCGCAAGGTTCTGTCTTTCAGTTCTGTTTCCGTAGCTGCACCGACTTTAATCACGGCAATACCACCAGCTAACTTAGCAATGCGTTCTTGCAGTTTTTCGGTATCATAATCGGAATCAGTTTCCGCCAATTGTTTACGAATTTGCTCAATCCGGATTTGGATTTCTGGTTTAGCAGTATTACCAGCGACAATGGTGGTATTTTCCTTGTCAATGTGGATTTTCTGAGCAGTTCCCAACATTTCCAAAGTAGCTGTATCTAAGCTCAAGCCAATTTCTTCAGAAATCATTTGTCCATCTGTGAGAATGGCAATATCTTCTAACATAGCTTTGCGACGTTCACCAAAACCGGGGGCTTTAATCGCAGCTACAGCCAATACACCACGGGCTTTATTTACAACCAATGTTTGTAAAGCATCACCGTCTACATCTTCAGCAATAATCAGTAAAGGTTGACCTAAACGAGCAACTTTTTCCAAGATAGGGACTAAATCTTGAATGCTGCTGATTTTCTTATCAACAATCAGGATACGGGAGTTTTCAAACTCTACTGTCATCCGTTCATTGTTGGTGATAAAGTAGGGAGAAATATAACCTCTATCAACCTGCATTCCTTCCACTACTTCTAGTTCAGTGGTGAAGGATTTAGATTCTTCAACGGTAATTACACCGTCTTTAGTCACTTTCTCCATGGCCAGTGCAATCATCTGTCCGACTTCAGCATCATTACCAGCGGAAACTGTGGCAACTTGAGCGATTGCACTTCCTTCTACAGGTTTAGTAATTTTGGCAATTTCTGCTACCAGTGCTTCAACGGTTTTATCAATACCCCGTTTTAAGCTAATGGGATTTGTCCCAGCAGCAACATTCTTTAACCCTTCTTTAATCAAGGCTTGTGCTAAAACTGTGGCAGTGGTAGTTCCATCGCCAGCTACATCCTTAGTTTTCGATGCTACTTCCTGAATAAGTCTAGCACCAGTATTTTCTAGAGGATCTTCTAATTCAATTTCTTTGGCAACAGTGATACCATCGTTAACAATTTGGGGAACACCAAATTTTTTCTCTAATAGGACGTTACGACCTCTTGGACCTAAAGTTATTTTCACTGCATCTGCCAGTGCGTTAATACCTCTTTCTAAAGCCCGTCGTGATTCTTCATTAAATGCAATAATCTTAGTCATGTTTTATTTTTCTATTGCTTCCATTAGACAATTTAGCACTCACTGACCAAGAGTGCTAATCCCTTTCCCCAATTTAGATTAACAATCAAAATCCCAAAATTGATTAATATTAACAGTTGATACTTATGTTTGACCATAAAACTAATGATTCTATTGGGAGCAAATGAACTTAGCGAACTCCCTTAAATCCCTTGGCATTGCTGACCCTAGCGGCTCCGGCTGGTTAGCTGTAGTATTTACGTTTCTATTAGCTTTGATTGTTACCTGGCGTTTAATTCCCACAATTCGCAAATTTGCCTTAGAGGTAGGTTGGGCAGATCAACCCAACGCTCGACGACTGAATCAAGAACCTTTACCTAATGCGGGAGGTTTGGCAATCTACGCGGGTGTTATTGCGGCTTTGGTCTTGGCTAGTCTCTTGCGGCCGATTGAACTGCAAGGGGTTTTAGCCCAGGTTTTAACGATTCTCCTCGGTGGATCGATTTTAGTTCTAGTTGGCTTTATTGATGACCAATTTGGCTTACCTCCGTCCGTGCGGTTATGGGCGCAAGTAACGACTGCACTTTTGTTGGTTGGTAATGGGATTAGCATCCAAGTTGCCTTTGGTACACCCATTGATTCTCTCCTGTCTATGGCGTTAACGGTGCTGTGGGTGGTGGGGATCACTAATGCTGTTAACCTCATGGATGGCATGGATGGTTTGGCTGGTGGTATCAGCTTTATTACTGCTATCAGTTTGTTAGGTGTTTCTGCCCAGTTTGATAATCGCGCTGCTGCTACTTTGGTTTTGGCAGCTTTGGGAGGGGCTGCGCTGGGCTTTTTACGCCATAATTTTCATCCATCACACATCATTATGGGTGATGCTGGGGCATACTTTTTTGGTTATGTTTTAGCAGCAACCAGTATTTTAGGTAAACTCCAATTAAATACAATCTATGCCCTAATACCTACAGTTTTATTTCTGCTGTTGCCAGTTATTGACACTACTCAAGTGTTTGTGCGCCGGCTCATGGCAGGAAAAAATCCTTTGAGTACACCAGGTAAAGACCACCTCCATCATCGCTTGTTAGCCTGGGGACTATCCCAACGTAATGCGGCTTTTATCCTCTGGTCAATTACTTTAGGCTGTAATTTGCTGGCTATGAAAGTCCAGGGTATGAGTTTACCAGTGATGCTGGTCACTGCTATCGGTATTATTTTGCTGTTAGGGTTTACCCTTTGGCAAAGAATGTTGAATAATCGGTGAATAAGGTTTGGCAGTCCCTTCAAGCCAGGGAATAAATTCCCTGTCTAAAAGCTAAAGTCGGTTAAAACCGACTATTTTAGCAAAAATAGGATAACTTTTGATTTTGAGTTAACTAGAGTGCGTTTTAACGCACTTTAGCTTTTAGACCGGAACTTAAGTTCCGGGGTGGTTTGTAAAAAATTAGACTTTTTAAACATACTCTAACCTTTCAATTGCATATTTGATGGGAATATAAGCTGTTAAAAATTGATAGTAGTATTGACATTGGTGACTACCAATTAAAAAAATATTCTAACTTGTCGCATAGATATAGGGTTTGACACTTGTAAGTATTTGTGTCAAACTTGTGCTTGTATAGTCTTTAACTAAAAAGTGTTACAAGTTGTGACACCTCCTATCGCCTTAGGGCATCATTAATACCAATAACTAATTAAATCTATGAATACCATACTCAACTCTGCCCTGACGCTGACCTATAACCAACTCAGCACTTTTTCTGGTTTAGATAATTTCTGGCAGGTTTTCGATACTACATTTGGCACACAATACAATCGTAGTGCAACCGTAACCCTTCGTACTCAATGGTAAGTTGGTGAATAATTCAGGATAGATTCACCTGCGTGATCCCAGTAATTCAGTATCAATTAATTTAGTTAATCAATTCTTGAACAAAAAAACTCTAAAACATAGGAGCATCTATCATGGCTAACAACTTCGTCTGGGTTAATGCAACTACCTTAAATGGTACTTTTTGGGATAATGGAACTCTATCTTCAGCAAGTCCAATTACTCAAATAGGGACATTAACACTTGGTGGTAGTAGTTCTTCCAAGTTTCTAAATACTCAACTCAACAATACGGGAACTATCGTCGAGAATGACTTTCGTTTATATTTCAATGATGGTGCTATTCTCAATAATTCTGGTAATTATGAATTGCAACAGGGAGACATTTATAATTCCAGTTCTAGTATTGGCACATTTAATAACTCTGGAACTTTCAAGAAAACCACCACAGGAACAAGCACTATTGGAGTCGCTTTCAATAATACAGGAACAGTGAATGTTGAATCAGGAACTTTAAACCTTACGGGAGGAGGAGTTAGTAATGGTGGAAACTTCAACTTAACTAGCGGTAGAACCTTGGGATTTGGTGGAGGAGTTTATACTCTCAATAATGGAGCAAAAATCAACGGTAATGGTAATCTTTCCGTCAGTGGTGGAACTTTAGATGTCAAATTAGCAGGAGGAACTGCCATTGCTAATACTGTTGTATTTACCCTTAGTGGTGGAATATTTCAAGTAGATGGAAATTGGAATTTACTAACAACAAACAATTGGAATGGAGGAACTTTAAAGAGTTCGGGAATTATTACCAATAGTGGCACATTAACACTTGGTGGTAGTTCTTCCAAATATCTAAATACTCAACTCAACAATACGGGAAGCATCGTCGAGAATGACTATATTTTGGCTTTCAATGATGGTGCTATTCTCAACAATTCTGGTAATTATGAATTGCAACAAGGATACATTTATAATTCCAGTTCTAGTGTAGGCACATTTAACAACTCTGGAACTTTCAAGAAAACCACCACAGGAACAAGCATTATTAAAGTTGCTTTTAATAATACAGGAACAGTAAATGTTGAATCAGGAACTTTAAACATTACGGGAGGAGGAGTTAGTAATGGTGGAAACTTCAACTTAACTAGCGGTAAAACCTTGGGATTTGGTGGTGGAGTTTATACTCTCAATAATGGAGCAAAAATCAACGGTAATGGTAATCTTGCTGTTAGTGGTGGAACTTTAGATGTCAAATTAGCAGGAGGAACTGCCATTGCTAATACTGTTGTATTTACCCTTAGTGGTGGAATATTTCAAGTAGATGGAAATTGGAATTTACTAACAACAAACAATTGGAATGGAGGAACTTTAAAGAGTTCGGGAATTATTACCAATAGTGGCACATTAACACTTGGTGGTAGTTCTTCCAAATATCTAAATACTCAACTCAACAATACGGGAAGCATCGTCGAGAATGACTATATTTTGGCTTTCAATGATGGTGCTATTCTCAACAATTCTGGTAATTATGAATTGCAACAAGGATACATTTATAATTCCAGTTCTAGTGTAGGCACATTTAACAACTCTGGAACTTTCAAGAAAACCACTACAGGAATAGGCTCTATTGGAGTCGCTTTCAATAATACAGGAACGGTTGAAGCCCAATCAGGAACTTTAAACCTTACCAACACTTACACCCATAATAATGCAAATTTAATTCTCAAAGGTGGCACTGTTACCTTTAGCAATGCCTTGAATATTAACGGTGGCAGTATAGAAGGCAATGGCAGTATTAACGTTGGGGTGACAAATTCTGGTTTACTCAATCCTCGTTATGCAAGTAACACCGAATTTGGTCTTTTAACTATTAATAGTAACTACACCGAAACCAACAGCGCAAACATCAATATTCAATTGGGGGGAACTACCGCAGGAACTAACTTTGATCAGGTGGATATTAATGGAAATGCCGCTTTTGATGGAACATTGAATGTTAGCCTATTGAATAACTTTACTCCCATTCTTGGTAGTACCTTTGATGTTGTAACTTATGAGAATTTCACAGGATCTTTAGATTTTACTGGACTAAAAATAGCTGATAATCTAACTTTAATTCCTGTTTTTAATTCCAAAGCATTAACTTTAATTGTTGGTAATGCTACACCAAAAGCAAACAACGATTTTATTAGCACAAATGAAGATAATATTCTTTATACCCCTACAACTATATTTTTGGCTAATGATACAGATGGTGATGCCGATCCCCTAAGTATCATAGAAGTTAAAGATGGTAAAACAATTGGTAAAGTTAGTTTAAATGGAAATCAAATCATCTATAACCCTAATGGGAAATTTGATTCACTTGCGGCTGGTGAAAGCATAAGTGATACCTTTGATTATGTGGTTAGTGATCCATACTATGGCAGAAATACAGCGACGGTAACAGTGACAGTCAATGGAGTTAATGATGCTCCTATTGCTATCGTAGATAGCTTTAGCACTATCAGAGATCAATCGCTAACGCTTTCGATTCAAAATTTGTTAATTAACGATTATGATCCTGACAAAAATGATTCGATAACATTTGTTGGTGTTAATAACGCAATTAATGGCTCAGTAACTTTAAACAACAATCAAATTATCTTTACTCCCAGTTTTGAGTTTATGGGTGCAGCCAGTTTTGAATATGTAATTAAAGATAATTCAGGAACTGAAAGTAAAGGTACAGTAAAAATTGATGTTAAACCTTCCAATTTTGGGAAAATAAAAGGAACTTTTTGGCAAGACAATAATAGTAATGGAATCCAAGATTCAGGTGAATTAAAACTAGGAAATTGGACGGTTTTTTTAGATAAAAATCGTAATGGAACATTGGATCAAGGTGAGGCTTCAACAATAACGGATAACCAAGGTAATTACAGTTTTGATAATCTCACTGCTGGAGCTTATGTTGTTGCCCAAGTTTTAAAGCAAGGATGGGACAGAACTTATCCTGTTCAACAAAATAATACTAATCCTAATCAGATAGTGACACCAGGGGTTTCTGTTTTAGGTTTCTCTTCCCCATCAAATGTTACTGCTAATTATGCCCCTAATCAAATTTTAGTAAAACTCAAATCGGCAATTTCTAATCTTGAGTTAAATACTCTTAAAAGTAATTTGGGGGTCACTAATATTGAATCAATTAGTGATCTGGGTATTGAATTGTGGTCTTTTAGCAAACTTAGTGTAGATACGGCAATTGCCCAATATAGTAGTAACTCTCTAATTGAGTATATCGAACCGAATTACACTATCTCCAATAATAATGTTTTTCCATTAGTTGTCCCTCCTAACGACCCTCAATATTCTTCACTTTGGGGATTAAATAATACGGGACAAACAGGAGGAAAATCTGATGCGGATATTGATGCACCAGAAGCTTGGAAAATTTCAACAGGCAGTAAATCAATTATTATCGGTGTGATTGATACTGGAGTAGATTATACCCATCCAGATTTAATCGGTAATATTTGGAAAAATCCAGGAGAAATCCCCAATGACGGCATTGATAATGATAATAATGGATTCATTGATGATGTGCATGGTTACGACTTTGCCAACAATGATGGTAATCCTTTTGACGATCATGGCCATGGCACTCACGTTGCTGGAACTATTGGAGCAAAGGGAAATAATAATTTAGGGGTTGCGGGGATTAACTGGGATATTCAAATTATGCCGATCAAGTTCCTTTCTGGTAAAGGTTCTGGCACTATATTTAACGCTATTAAGGCTGTTAACTATGCCACCAAAATGGGGGCTAATTTAACCAATAATAGCTGGGGCGGCGGTGGATTTTCTCAAGGCTTGTATGATGCGATCGCTGCTGCGGGAAAAGCAGGACAACTTTTTGTTGCTGCGGCTGGAAATAGTTCAAGTAATGCAGATCAGTCTCCCATGTATCCTGCCGCTTATAATTTGGACAACATTATCTCTGTCGCCGCTACAGACCATAACGATAACCTAGCCAATTTTTCTAACTATGGAGCTAATTCTGTTGATTTAGCAGCCCCTGGAGTTAATATTCTTAGTACAGTTCCGGGCAATCTTTACAGTAGCTTTAATGGAACTTCAATGGCTAGTCCTCATGTTGCCGGGGTAGCTGGTTTGGTTTGGGCAAACAATCCTAGTTTATCTGCTAAGGAAGTCAAACAAGTGCTTCTTGATAGTGTTGATGTTCTGGATAATTTGAAAGGGAAAACTTTAACAGGAGGACGATTAAATGCCAACACAGCTTTGCAGAATAGTCGTCCAGTACCTGGAACTTACGTCGTTCGGCTTGATAAAGGAGAAATTGTTCAAGATATTAATTTCGGAAATCGCTTGCTTGAATCTACTTCTAGCGTTAGCCCAATAGAATCAGCAGATAACACCAAACTAGTCAAAGATACCACCAACAAATACTTTACCCAAATCGGAACAAATACACCAATTGCTATTAAAAATGGTGGACAACAAATCTACCAAGATATCTACGGTTCAGGATGGCAAACGATAGCCGCAGAAACTGTCAATGGAGATAACCAAGTTCTCTGGAAAAACGTTTCTGGAAACTATCTGCATATTTGGCATTTAGATAATAACTGGAATTGGGTTTCTTCTGAAGGAAATTGGGGATTGAATTCTGCTGATGCTTTCACCCAAGAAACTAACTTTGCCATAGATACCAATGGTGATGGTATTATTGGCAATCCTTATACTGCAATAGAATCAG
>NZ_VIKY01000019.1:0-15665 GCF_009711925.1 Dolichospermum sp. UHCC 0352
AAATGCTTCGCCCGTACAGTTGTCAGTTGTCAATGAGAAAATTCTTCTTTCTTCTTTCTTCTTCCTCCTGACTCCTGACTCCTGACTCCTGATTCTAAAATCCCGCAATTGGATCTGGTTGAGATTTGAGGTAAGTGAGAAAATTTCGTAATTCTTCTTCACTCAGCAGAGAACGTCCTCGTTTACTGTAGGTTTTGACCAGATAATCTTTACCTTGTTCTGGTGTCCAGCCTAAGCGCTCGATTTCTACGTCTGTTTGGGCAATGACATCAGATAAATTTACTGGTTCATTATGTCTTTTCTTTTTACCGACGACTGACTGGACACCAGTATCCTCATAAGGGGTATAACTGCGAGGTGTAAATGGCGTGACATTACTAGGGGGGACTTCTGATAAAGGTGGATATTCTGGTTCTTGATGAGAAAATATTTCTGGTTCTGGAAATTTGGGATCAATTTCTTCTTCTGGTAGCGGTGGTGTATATATCTGTGTATTGTTAACAGGGGGAACAGGTTTTGATTCCTGGAAAGTGGGTTTTATTTGTGGAGTGGTAACTAATGGGGAGACAGATTTTGTGACTTCCCCCGGTGTATTTTTGACCCCCAAAACCGTTAAAGCTCTGTTTCTAGCCTGGTCTTCTGCTGCTTCTACTGTTTCTGCTCCTGCGATCGCCGTTGCCCTGGTGATACCTTCGAGTTGTATACTGACACGGACGATATATTTCCCTTGAAAAATTTCTATTAATTCTGAGATAATACTGCCGTTGGGGTACAAATTCTGGAATTGTGCCAACATCATACTTTCAACCATTTTTATCTAAATTTTCCTAATAACATAAATTGCTAGTCAGCGCACAACTGACAACTGACAACTGACAACTGTACGGGCGAAGCATTTGGAGAACTATTTTTGGCAATGATCGATAATTTATCTTCCAAATGCTTCGCCCCTACTAACAACTGACAACTGACCACTGACCATCCCCTAGACAAAACCCTATATTTCAATATAAAGTCTTACTGAGAACTAAGCACTCACGACGTTAAATATGTCCTGATACTAACAGTTGTTGATCACAAATTGTCGTCTATCTTTAAATGCTATACTAATTAACCAATTAGATATCTAGAAGTATTTTTAAAGAAGTGCGCTCTAAATCTACAATAATAAAGATAAGGTTTGCCTTCGTTGCCTGTGTTTTACTGCTTACCTGATTGTTACCGATTCTACATAAGGGAGAATTGGGTTTTTCAGCGGTTTCTTCTAGTGAAGACATGGCCAACACCACGCTATGCTATCAGATATTGATGTCGTGGAATTGCCTTACATCTAAACTATCAAACACCTGTAGTTAAACTAGTTTGTAGTTTGTGGGTTGTGGGTGAGATAGAGAGTTCTCCAAACCAAGTCTCTCACTAACTCATTATCTAAATTACGTAGTGTTTAATTATTAGGTATCAGGAGTGCATGGTCAAGATTGTTTAGATCAAGTCAAGGGTCACGTAAGCAAACGCTGAGATTGTCGTGCAGTGAGAAGTCAACGCAGGGGCTTCATCTGACAATGACTATGGCTAACGCCACGCTGCGCGATGAGCGGACTTGCCTTTTCTACGAAACACTACGCAAAGGCGAAATTCGTAAGCAAGTGTCTGTAAACCGCGAGGGAATACAGTAAAGAGCCAGATTCGACAACAAATGATGTTTTGACCAAAGGTCGGTTCACTGCATGGAATTTTCAATCGCTACACTTCTTGCCAATTTTACAGATGATAAATTAGTGGCTCGTAAAGTCCTAGAAAAAAAACTGGGTTGTGAGGATGAAGAAAGTCTAGAAAAACTCCAAATTACTTTGGATGTGTTGGAAAAAATCGGGCTTTTGGTGAAGGAACGGGGGAAATATCGCCGCGTTACCGAAGAAGGCTTGATTGAGGCTAAACTCCGTTGTTCTAGTAAGGGCTTTTGCTTTGCGATTCAAGATAGCGAAGGCTCAGAGGATATTTACATCCGTGAAAGTCATTTGAGCAATGCCTGGAATGGCGATCGCGTTTTGGTAAGAGTCCTCAAGGAAGGCAGTCGCAGGCGATCGCCGGAAGGTGAGGTGAAGTTGATTATGGAGCGGTCTAATCACACCTTACTCGCCAGAATTAAGCAGGTGGAGGAAGGTTTTCGGGCTGTCCCTTTGGATGACAGATTGCTGTTTGAACTAAAACTACAACTCAACAGCATGAAGTTGGAAGAAGCAATTGATCACTTAGCTCATGTAGAAATTCTTCGCTATCCCCTCGCACAATATCCCCCATTGGGTCGAGTAGTGCAAATTTTGGGTAGTGATGCTGAAGCCGCAGCGGATATAGATTTGGTAACTTGTAAACATGATTTATCCCGAACTTTTCCTGATCCTATCCTCGATGCAGCAGCAAAGTTACCCAAGAGACTCCTGAAAGCAGACCTGAAAAATCGTCTCGATTTACGTGAGGTTTTTACCTTCACCATTAAGAGTGTCAACAGTGATGAGTCTGTGGTTGAAAATGCCTTCAGTGTGGAAAAAACTACTGATGATAATTGGCGATTATTATTTCACATTACAGATGTTTCCCACTATATCCAACCCGATGAGGCTCTAGACAGGGAAGCTCTCAAGCGGGGTAAGTCAGTGTATTTGGGAGAATTACTACTGCCAATGTTGCCAGCAGTGGTGATACAACGGTGTTCTTTAGTCCCTGGTAGCGATCGCTTGGCTCTCTCTTTTATCATCACCATTGACCCCCAATCAGGAGAAGTGGAGGAATGGGAAATTCAACCTAGTGTCATTAATGTAGATGTAGCTGTTAGTCAAGTAGAGACAGCAGCTATTCTTGCCGGTGAAAGCAGCAAAGTGGCAGTCGAAGTCCAAGAGAAATTACCAGATTTGCAGACTTTGGCTACTGCTATTAAGCAGGTACGTCTACAGCGGGGCAGCTTACGGTTAAATCTCCCACCCAGCCACAACCCTTACTATGACGAAGGAGCAATGGGATCGGTAGTGGTTAATGACTTACCTGGGCGATCGCTCATTACCGAATTGGTAATATTAGTTAATCAACTCATGGCTGATCATCTCAGCGCCTTGGGAGTTCCCAGTTTATGGCGAGTTCAAGGCACACCTGATCCCGAAGATGTTCAGGAAATGCTCAAACTAGCCGTTAATTTAGGTGTGGAATTAGGACTTGATCCAGAATTAGAAATCCAACCTCTAGATTATCAACACTTGACGGGAGCTTTTGCCGATTCCCCATCAGAACAAGTTCTCACCTATTTATTACAAGACACTCTCAAGCCTTCTTTATATAGCATTACCAAAAGTTCTCACTTTGGACTAGCTTTATCCCAATATGTCCACATAACTGCCCCCTTACGTCGTTATCCAGATATCCTCTTGCAACGGGTGTATCATAACTTACTAGAGCATGGGCGCGATCGCCGGAATACCCGCGTCAAAGATCGGATAAACCTGCGCCATTCTAATTGTCACGAAGAAATCAATTGGAACGTTCTCCCCCCAGAACTCCAACAAGAACTGCAAAGCGACTTAACCAGAGTCATTGTCCAAATTAATGACCGAGAAAAAGAAGTCCAAGAAGCTGAAGCTGATTTAGCCGGACTCCAAAAAGCCTCCTTAATGAAACAACGCATTGGCGAAGTATTTCCAGGAGTAATTACTGGTGTTCAATCCTACGGCTTCTTTGTGGAAATTGAAGTCCCAGTAGAATCGCCCACAGAAGGTAATCTCGCTAATACCTTACGAATAGAAGGACTGGTTCACGTCAGTTCCCTCAAAGACGATTGGTATGAATATCGTGCCAGACAACAAGCGTTATTTGGGCGAAAAAATCGGGCTTCCTACCGATTGGGCGATAGCTGTATGGTACAAGTCAAAAGTGTTGATTACTACCGTCAACAAATTGATTTAGTGACAGTTGGTGCTGATGGTTTACCTAAGTCCATGAGCGAGAATACTGGCAATGAGGAAACAGGAGACATTTATCCACAAAATCAAAGCGATAGCTTGCGTGGCAAAGCCATATCTTTTGACAGAGAACCTTATGATCAAGAATAGTCAGTTGTCAGTTGTCCTTTGTCAGTTGTCCGTTGTTAAGTAGGTTAGCATTGAAAATCGTCGTTATGGCACTAGGCAAGAGGCAAAAGTCAAGAGGCAAGAGTGAAGAGGGTTTGGGCGATTTTACTTTTCTTTATACAGATTGGTTTTATTGTGTTCACCTACTTAGTTGCTCTTAAATATTAACCACTGACCACTGACCACTGACCACTAACAACTGACCACTGACAAATGACCACTGACCACTGACCACTGACAAATGACTAATAACACAAAACCTTTAATCTTGGGCGTAACAGGTGCATCTGGTCTAATTTACGCCGTTCGCGCTCTTAAATTCCTCTTAGCCGCAGAATATCAAATTGAACTGGTGGCATCTAAATCTACTTACACAGTTTGGCAGGCAGAACAGGAAATCCGAATGCCAGGAGAACCAGAAAAACAAGAGCAATTTTGGCGAGAACAAGCCGGAGTTCCCGAACAAGGTAAACTCCGCTGTCATCCTTGGAGTGATGTTGGTGCGGGTATTGCCAGTGGTTCTTTCCGCACGTTGGGGATGATCATTATCCCTTGTAGTATGAGTACAGTCGCAAAACTTGCTGGGGGGCTAAGTTCCGACTTACTAGAACGAGCCGCAGATGTCCAAATTAAAGAAGGACGTAAACTGGTAATTGTCCCCAGAGAAACCCCTTTTAGTTTAATTCACCTGCGGAACTTAACGACCTTAGCGGAAACTGGAGTGAGAATAGTCCCCGCTATTCCTGCTTGGTATCACAACCCACAAACCATTGAGGATTTAGTTGATTTTGTTGTAGCTCGCGCTCTGGATCAATTAGATATTGACTGTATACCAATTCAGCGATGGCAAGGTCATTTATAGCAATTAAAAATTAAAAATTAAAAATTAAAAAACTAAATTTTTAATTCTTAATTCTTAATTCTATTTTGCTCTTTTGTGGCAACAGCTATATTCATCTGTTTTTTCCTGGTGTATTCTTAGAATCCTGCTGCAATTTTGAATTTTTTATGGCTGTAATTCGCTTAATTATCTTGGTGACGGCAATGCTGGGACTAATAATAATATTAGTTCAAAATTTGTCGCCCTCACTTCCATTAATGTTTTTGGGGATGCGAACTCAAGCATTACCATTAGCATTGTGGATTTTATTAAGTATCACTGCTGGTATTTTCACATCTTTAATAATTACTAGATTGTTAAAATTTGCGACTGATTTAAATTTACAAGCACCACAACCTCTACCCAAATCAATTCCCACTCCACCCCGTGTTAGACAAAATACTCCACCAACCGTTAATCAAGTTGATGATGAATTTGACGATTGGGACACAAATCGCAATCAAGATGATTGGGATAATGGCGAAAATTCAGAACCAGTAACAGAAACTTCCCCAAGTCAACAAAGTTATAATTCCCGCAATAGTTCCGTTTATTCCTATAGTTCCCAATCACCGAAAAATACTGCTGTGGGTAAAACCGAATCTGTTTATGATGCTGATTATCGGGTAATTATTCCTCCTTACCAAGAATCAGGCAAAACTCAAGTTACAGATGATGATGACTGGGATTTTTTTGAAGATGATGATTTTGAGGATGACAACGAAAATAAACCACAAAAACGCTAATTTAAGCTTTAATAATAATTAATAATTTTACAGGAGAAAAATACTGATGATTGATATATTAAAAGGAGTCAACCTCTATTTAATTGGCATGATGGGAGTTGGGAAAACAACAGTAGGAAAGTTATTAGCCGCAGAAATTGGTTATAGATTTGTAGATACAGATGAAGTCATAATCAAAGCCGCAGGTAAATCTATTAATGAAATATTTGCCGAAAATGGTGAAGCGGAGTTTCGGCAATTAGAGAGTGATGTTTTAGCTCAAGCTTGTGCTTATACTAAGTTGATTATATCTACGGGTGGGGGTGTTCCCATGCAGCAGCAGAATTGGAGTTATCTCCATCATGGGTTGATAATTTGGTTAGATGCACCAATAGGAATAATCTTACAGCGGTTAGCGGAAGACAATACCAGACCACTTTTACAAGATGCCGATATCGAAAGTAAATTGACATCGCTTTGGGAACAACGTCAACCAATGTACTCCCAAGCTGACTTACATATTACTATGAGCGCGACCGAAACACCAGAAGAAATTGTCACACGCATCCTCGCTACAATTCCCAGTATTCTCAAACCGCAATAATTCTTTCTACACCCATTTATAACCCACTTGAATATCAGATCCCCGACTTCTTAGAGAAGTCGGGGATCTGACTCTTGCAATGTATATCTACGGCACGCTACGCTATCACAAATCAAATACGAATTGCTATATATCTATAAAAAGGAATAGAAAGCAGTTAATTTCTTGTCAAAAGCAAGATGCAGAATTTCCACATCAAGAGTTGAATGGAATCTAGATTCTGTAATTATCCTCGACAGGGATGAAATCTATGACTATATTTTCTCTTGATGAACTCAAAAATTTAGTCCAAAATCCTGAGTATCCATGCGTTTCTCTGTATCTACCTATGGAAAAACTAGGAGGAGATACGCGACAAAATCCGATTCGGTTTAAAAATTTAATTCGAGAAGCTGAAAACCGCTTAGATGAAACAGGATTACGCCATGCTGAGACTGTAAATTTGCTCAAACCAGCGATGGAATTAGACAACACTGATTTTTGGGAAATTCAAAATCAGGGATTAGTAATTTTTATTTCCCCCAATCTATTTCGTTACTATTGTTTACCAATTTCTTTTCCCCAATTAGTGGTTGTTGGCAAGAATTTTCATATCAAACCCTTATTAAATCTGATTAATAATGATGGAAAATTCTACATTTTGGCTTTAAGTCAAAAGAATGTCAAACTTTACTCAGGCACACGCTACCAAATTAATGAAGTAGAAGTAGAAAATATGCCTCATAGTTTGGATGAAACTCTCTTAGAAGATGAATTTCAAAAAGGCGTACAGCATAGAATTGGTATCCCTAGAGGTGCGACTTCTGCGGCTCAACACCCTGGTTCTGTGCATGGACAGGGTAATCCAGATCGAGAGAAACATGAAGAAGATATTTTGCAATTTTGTTATGCTGTTGATAGTGCATTACATAAAAAATTGCGACGTGAAAAAGCACCTTTAATATTAGCAGGAGTAGAATATTTATTACCAATTTACCGACAGGCTAATACTTATCCATATTTAGCAGAAACAGGGATTACTGGCAATGCAGAAATCCTCAAAATGCAAGAATTAAATCATGCAGCTTGGGAAATTGTTAACCCTTTATTTCAACAGGAATATGAAGATCTAATGGCTGTTTATCTGCAACTATCTGGGGAAGAAAGTAACAAAATTGCCAATGATATCAAAGCAATTATTCCGGCTGCATATTATCAAAGAGTTGATACTTTGTTTGTGCCTCTAAAACAACATATATGGGGTAAATTTGATTTACCAACTGCTACAGTTGAATTACATCCAGAACCAGCACCAGATGATGAAGATATGTTAGATTTTGCGGTAATTCACACCATCTTAAATGGTGGTAAAGTTTATACTCTTGAACCAGAAGCAATGCCTAGCGGAGTGAAAGTAGCGGCTATTTGCCGATATTAATTTTTTAAGTTGCTAAGTTGTCGTCGTGCTGCTGCTAAAATTAATCTTTGTTCAGCACGAGAAATCGCTTGATAAGTCCTTTCCACCGCTTCCGGTTCTACAGAAATAGAACTAATCCCCCATTCTATTAATTTATCAATCATTTCTGGATAAAGCACCGGGGCTTGACCACAAATAGAACAGGGAATACCTCCAGCTTGAGACATTTTAATTAATTGAGATATTGCCCCCATTACTGCTGGATGACTTTCATCAAATATTCTCCCTAATTTTCCCTGTTCCCTATCTATTCCTAATAGTAATTGAGTTAAATCATTTGTGCCAATAGAAATACCTGCCACACCAGCTTTAATATATTCAGGTAATAGAAATAAAATACTAGGAACTTCTGCCATGATCCATAATTGAAACTGGGATATTTGTGTTAACCCAAATTGCTCAACTTTTTGACGACAAAATATAAATTCTTCAACACTGCGGACAAAAGGTAATAGCAAATTAATATTTCTATAACCAGACGCTTGAACTATCGCTAAAGCTTGCAATTCCAATTCAAAAACCGCCGGATTTTGCATATAGCTGAAAACACCCCTGTCACCAAGAATAGTTCGATTTCGCTCACTATAAATTGATGACTGTGATAATAATAAATCATGGGGTAGGTAATCTAAAGAGCGATAAAAAATAGGTCTGGGTGAAAAAGCGCGAGCAAATTGCTTAATCTGCTCAGATAATAACTCTAATAATTCCGCTTTTCTTCCAGCTATTAACCATTCTTGAGGATGTTCTCCCTCCAGAATATTTAACATCATCAATTCTGAACGTAATAATCCTAACCCATCTACAGGTAAACATTTTACTTGTTCAATTAATCGTCCTTGACTCAAATTTACGAGTAACTTAGTGGCAATTATTGGTAAATTTATCGGCTGATAATTGACAATTTTTTCCTCTTTGATTAATTCTTCTATCTCCTCACTAGGAAAGTTTTCTTTATCTTCTGTGAAACGATATATTTCACCCTTATTACCATCTAATAATAACTTTTCACCTGCTTGTAAAAGAGTGGTTGCACCTGTGGCACTCACCACCGCAGGAATACCCAACTCCCTGGCTAAAATCGCCCCGTGGCTAGTTAATCCTCCTTGTTCTGTAATAATCCCCGCAACTCCTTGTAGTAAGGGCAAACAATCAGGAGTAATCACTGGGGCGATGAGAATTACACCTTGAGGAACTTGGATTGCTTTTTGTGATGAACTAAAAATATGGGCATTAGCAATAATTCTCCCTCTGGCTGCCCCAATGCCTTGAATAAATTGCACACTCTTATTTACAGATTGGGGAACAGTGACTTCTGTAATATAGAGTTTTGTGGCTAAAGATTCTTTGGCAACTGTCCATTTCATTGTTAAAGTTGCCCCCAATTCACTGACTATTTGATTACTGACAGTAATTAATTCTTGCAAAAATTCTTCTGGCAAAGCATATTCTTGTTGTTGGGATTCTTCTAAAATATAAGCTAATAAAAAATCAGTATCTAATGTTGGTTGCAGTTGTTCATCTGTAAAAGCATTACCATGATGAAGACGATACGCCAACATTTTATTACCCAATTGTCTTTCTACGACTGCGCCGGTTTTTGGTTCTATGTAGTAAACATCTGGTAATACTTCACCGTTGGTAATTGCTAGTCCTAAACCCCAAGTAGCTTCAATATCCCATGCCGATGATTTAGTATTGATTACACCAGAAGCGATCGCATTGTCAACTGGTTGCACTAACACCCCTAAATTAATGCTGGGCAAACTAATCCCCGCACTATGCCAATATAGTAAACTTCTCGCTCGGAATAACTGACTCCAAAGCTGTTTTAAAGCTTCACCTATTTCCTCTTCTTCACAAGGGCAAAATACTGGTTCTAATAACCCAGATACATTTTTCATTTCTTGGTTATTTGATATTGCCAAACTGGGACGCAAAATTAAACTGCTTCTTTGCCATTGTCGCGCAGCTTGAAAAATTGTCCTCACCCAATGAGGTGGCACAGTCGCTGAGATAATTTCCTGACGTAAGCGTCCGGCTACCTGTTGCAGTTGTCGCCAATTATGTACATCTAAATGTAGAGAAGAATAGGGTAAATCAGCAATTAACGACTCTGAACTATTGAGAGTTTCTAGAAATTGCCGTAAAACATCTGCCTCTACCACAAAACCAGGAAGAACAGGATAACCCCGTTGTTTGATTTTGCTTAAATCGAACGCCTGCACGCCAACTTTAGCGAGGTCTTGTAGTTTAATTTGGTCAAGCCAATAGAGTTTATCCACTCAATTTATTAAATAATATTTATTACATACTTTTTGTTACTATATTACCAATTAGTCCGAACAATGCCCCGATTTCATTTATTAAATTATTTACCACCGAAAAAAATTGATCAATCCTTATTATATTGCCGGTAGTGACTGGCTAAACACTGGACTTCGTTTATGTTTTGCCTTGTTTATTGGAGCTTTAATTGGCTTAGAACGACAACTAAAAAATAAACCGGCAGGTTTAAGAACCCATATGTTAGTAAGTTTGGGTTCAGCCGTATTTACTCTCATCACTATCCAAACAGGTGGTACACAACTTAGTGCTGATTCCCTTAGTCGTGTAGTTCAAGGTATTGCTGCTGGAGTGGGGTTTTTAGGCGCTGGGGAAATTTTACGTGAATCTTCCCAAACATCAAAATCACCGGAAATTCATGGTTTGACTTCTGCCGCTGCGATTTGGGTAGCTGCGGCTTTGGGAATTGCTGCTGGGTGCGGTTTATGGCAATTAGGATTAATGGGTGCTATTTTAACTGTAATTATTCTACACATTTTTAAAAGACTGGAAAAGTTTTAGTTGTTAGTAGGGGCGAAGCATTTGGAAGATAAATTATCGGTCATTGCCAAAAATAGTTCTCCAAATGCTTCGCCCGTACAGTTGTCAGTTAATCAGAAGGAAGAAGAAGATTACCCAATTGTCAATTATCTATTTTCCCTGCATTTACATATAAAACCTGGGAAGATTTCAACCATTGAACATCAAAAGCACTCAAATGAGTGGTAGTAATTAAGGTTTGAAATCGGTCTTGAATAGCATCAAGTAATTGATTTTGGCGAGATGGATCTAATTCGGCTAAAACATCATCTAATAATAGTAATGGTGGTTCATTAATTACTTCTTCAATTAATTGTAATTCTGCTAATTTTAAAGCTAAAACTAATGTTCTTTGCTGACCTTGAGAACCATATTGACGCGCGGGAGTTTGATTAATAATTAATTCTACTTCATCGCGGTGGGGTCCAACTAAAGTTATCCCTCGATGTAATTCTGCAACGGCTCTTTGTTGTAGTTTAGCAAAAAAAGCCCCTTGTAATTCTTGAGGAGAAGTTTTTTCTAAGGGAATATTAGCAGCATAATTAATTTCCAGAACTTCGGATGCTCCACTAATACTAGCGTGCCATGCAGAAGCTATGGGGGATAATCTTTTAATAGCTCTATCTCTTCTGATGATTACCCTTGTCCCCGCAGTTACTAATTGTGCATTCCAGATAGCTAATTCTGATTGTAGAGATTTTTCTGGTGTATTTATGTAACGTTTTAAAAAAGCATTGCGTTGGCGTAAAACTTGGTGATATTGGTGCAAAATGTGGGCATAAACTGGTTCTAATTGAATCAAGAGCGTATCTAGCCAGTTGCGACGAATTTCAGGACTACCACGCACCAATTCTAAATCCAAGCTAGAAAACTCCACCGCATTGAGAACCCCCAGAAAATCCATTTGTCTGGGGACTGTAACGCCATTTATAGCCACGCTGCGACGAGAATGACGACGGAGGGTGAGAGTTAAATCACTATGGCTATGAATCCGGTCTAGGTTGGCATGAATTTGGGCTGTAGATTCACCTTCCTTAATTAAATCACGATCGCGTGCCATGCGGTGCGATCGCAATGTTGCCAATAACTCCACAGCCTCTAACAAGTTCGATTTTCCTTGAGCATTATTACCAACTAAAATTGTTTTAGCAGCGGTAAATTCAACTTTTTGGTTTTGGTAATTCCGAAATTGTTTGAGGTGTAGAGTTTTTAAGTACATAATAGCTGAAGATTCAAAATCCCCGACTTTTATAATAAGTTATTCTTGAGATGAGAAAATTATTTTCAGAAGTCGGGGATATTTTGGGGATTTTTCGGGAGATGAGAAAATTTTTTTAAGATCCTGTTACCAAACTTACTTGGTATTTTTTAGAATCGCTTTTCATACATATAAAGTCATTTAATGGGTCGTATGTATCAAAATTCCTCAGATTTTCCTCTTTGTTTATATCATTTTCCAAATACGCTAGGGCTAATGTGGAAGTAACATAAATATTTCCATGTTGTTTGAAAGCTTTGACTAATTCAGATTCAGGAGGATAGTCTTTTAATAAATGTTCAGCGAGATATCCTGTGACAATTATGCCTTTCAAACCCGTTTCTTTGTACCCTTCCTTAGCGATCATCAACGATATACTATCACCATCGAGATGAGATAAATTATCGTAATCCTCAAAAAACGGGCAAAAAACTTTCATCAGATTTTTGACAGGATTTTTAACTTTCCCGTAGTTGGGATCTTGCTGTTTTCTCCGTTTGGATTCACCCATGATAGCTATCTCCTAATTAATACTAGAATTGTCAACGCACCCAAAGGGTTTTCTTATCTCGTCGAAGTTGATTTTTAGATACATATTGATGAATAATTGGTAATAAATATCAGAATCAGGATAAAAAAATCCAAAGATCATGAAATTACATCCTGTTAATTTGCAAGTCCTGATTCTGACAATTTACCAATTAAACAGTTTTTTTGCCCATTAAGCGGAAGAATATTTTTTCCCCTTCAATCCAGACAAACATTAAAGCACTAAAACCGATACAAATTGCTAATTCTTCTAAACTGAGTGGATGAGTACCAAAGAAACTTTGCAGGGGTGGAACATAAATTAACATCAATTGCAAAATCGTGGTGACAATGACTGACCCCAATACAAAAGGATTAGAAAAAGGATTCATTTCGATGGTAAGTCTATTATTAGAACGAATAGCGATCGCATGACCCATTTGCGCTAGACATAATGAAGTAAATACCATTGTCTTCCAAGTATCTGGATCTCCTTGATACCCGGCTGCATGAGAATGATGGTAAGCCCATTCCATGAGGATAATTGTAATCACAGCGAAAACAATCCCAATGCGAATCATGTAAGAACCTAAACCCCTAGCAAAAATACTTTCACGGGGGCTAAAGGGGGGACGTTCCATCACATCAGGTTCTGGTGGTTCTACAGCTAATGCTAAAGCTGGTAAACCGTCTGTTACCAAATTCATCCAGAGAATTTGCAAAGGACTCAAGGGAACGCCTCCTAATCCCAACAATGGCGCAGCCGCAATGGTGAGAACTTCCCCAATATTACTACCCAAAATGTATTTAATAAAGCGGCGAATATTGGTATAAACAACTCTACCTTCCTTCGTGGCAGCAACTATGGTGGCGAAGTTATCATCTAGGAGGATCATGTCGCTGGCTTCTTTGCTCACATCTGTACCTGTGATGCCCATGGCAATGCCTATATCAGCCTGTTTGAGGGCGGGAGCGTCATTTACCCCATCGCCTGTCATAGCTACAAATCGCCCGCGACGTTGTAAGGCTTGGACAATTCTTAATTTGTGTTCAGGGGAGACTCGCGCGTAAATACTAACTAAGTCCACCTGTTCCTCTAATTCCTGGTCACTGAGAAGTTGTAATTCCTTACCAGTGAGGACTCTATCACCTGCTTGGGCAATTCCCAAATCAATAGCGATCGCCTGAGCAGTTAATTGATGGTCGCCAGTAATCATAATCGGACGGATTCCCGCCTTGCGACATTCTTGCACAGCCGCCCTCACTTCTGGACGAGGCGCGTCTAGCATTCCCACCAACCCCAACCAAACCAAATCTACCTCAGATGTATCATGAGAACCATCTGGGGGAACTTCAGCCAAAGGTTTATAGGCAAAACCTAACACCCGCAAACCTTTACCCGCCATTTGGTCATTAGCTACCAAAATTTGGCTGCGGTGTTCGTCACTGATAGGAATCGAGTGATTACCTAAATGGATTTTTGTACACCGTTCCAAAGTTAATTCTGGTGAACCCTTGGTAAACATTAAGTATTTTTCAGATTCCACAAAACCAGCAATAGCTGGGTCAATGGCGGTTAAAGAAGTATCACCGGTAGCTACAGCTTCTAATTGACAAATCACACTCATGCGCTTCCGTTCTGAGGAAAAGGGAAATTCCGCCACACGAGGTAATTTACTACTCCATTGGTCTTGTTCAATTCCGGCTTTTCCTGCCAAAGTCACTAAAGCCCCTTCTGTCGGGTCGCCTAAAATTGCCCATTCTCCTTGTTGTTGTTGCAGAACAGCATCATTACAAACCGCACAGGAAACAAGCAAAGCAGAAATTTCTGGACATTCATCTAAATTGGCTTTTTCACCATTTAACTGAAAATCGCCAATGGGAGTATAACCTTCTCCAGTGACGCGAAAGGGAGAATTATTGGTGTACACCGACTGTACCACCATTTTATTTTGAGTTAGAGTTCCGGTTTTATCAGAACAAATAGTAGTTACAGAACCAAGAGTTTCTACCGCTGGGAGTTTGCGAATTAAAGCATTATGCTTAACCATGCGCTGAGTTCCCAAAGCCAGAGTCACAGTGATTACCGCAGGTAAACCTTCAGGAACTACCGCTACCGCCATACTTAAAGAAACTTCCACCAGTTCTTGTAAATTCTTCCAACCTATTCCTTTAGTTAGATCATGAATAAGTCCACCACCAACTACTATGGCTACAAGAATTAAAGAACCAGTAACGAGAACGTTACCCAATTGGGTCATGCGTTGCTGTAAAGGCGTAGGTTCACCGTCCACAGACTGCAACATAGCGGCAATTTTGCCTAGTTCTGTTCGCATTCCGGTGTGAGTTA
The DNA here is from genome assembly GCF_009711925.1 of Dolichospermum sp. UHCC 0352. Lineage (NCBI taxonomy): Bacteria > Bacillati > Cyanobacteriota > Cyanophyceae > Nostocales > Aphanizomenonaceae > Dolichospermum > Dolichospermum sp. UHCC 0352. Next base: position 14,782 of record NZ_VIKY01000019.1, read on the forward strand.
CCAGTACCTTAGCCCGACCTTGGACAACTTCCGTACCTTGAAAAACTGAATTGAGGCGATCGCCTAAGGGTGCATCTTCTGGTAATGTGAGAATGGCTTGCTTATTGACAGCTTCGGCTTCACCTGTGAGAGCCGATTCTCGCACTTGCAAATTAGACTGTTCTATTAAGCGACCATCAGCAGCTATTTGCACCCCAGCTTCCAGCAACATCACATCCCCTGGAACTAGCTCCTTCGCTGCTATATCCGCCAGTTTACCATCACGGAGGATTCGGACTGAGGGAGAAGATAGTTTTTTCAAGGCTGCTAGAGCTTTTTCAGCCCGGCTTTCTTGCACATAGCCCAAAATACCATTGAGGATAACGATAGCCATAATGGCAATTGTGTCTTTAAATGGCACTTCACCGGGTTTTAATGTCCCCCCAGTCAAAGCCAGTAAATCCAAAAAACCAGAAATGAGGGCAACGGCAATCAGCATCAATAACATGATATTGGTAAACTGATCTAGCAGAATTTGCCAAGGGCCACGACCGACCTGTTCTTCGAGTTCATTAAGTCCATATTTTTGGCGACGCTGTTCAACTTCTGGGGAGGTTAAGCCGCTGTTTGCGTCACTATCAAGCATTTCTAAGGCTTTATCAACTTCTAAACCATGCCAAAGGTTGGTAGATTCAGGTAAAGAATGAGCAGACATCGTGTAAGTTACAGGAAATGGTTACAAAATTCGATCATAATTTAGTGGTGTCCGAAAATGTGGAATTGGTCAATTGTCAGTTGTCAGTAGGGGCGAAGCATTTGGAAGATAAATCATCCGTCATTGCCAAAAATAGTTCTGCAAATGCTTCGCCCGTACAGTTGTTAGTAGGGGCGAAGCATTTGGAAGA
>NZ_VIKY01000001.1:0-3592 GCF_009711925.1 Dolichospermum sp. UHCC 0352
AACAAACCCCTCTCCAAACCTCTCCCCTAAGCGGGGAGAGGCTTTGAAACCCCCCCTTCCCTCGTAGGGAAGGGGGGCTGGGGGGTTAGGTTTTTGGAGATTATGGGTTTCATATAATACTTTTCAAACAACCTCTTAATGTTGGGTTTCACTTCGTTTAACCCAACCTACAATTATTTACTTCTTAATCATGAATCCTCGGAACTATCTAAATACTTTAATATTTTCTCAATCAAATCATCTTTAGTTGTCCCTGTTGGTGAATTTTCTCTAGTAACTAAGTAAACAGCGTTAAGAAGTTGATCTGTTGCTAATTCCCCATTTTGATATAAATTGTGCTGTATTGTCGTTATGATTAAATTTTTCATTACTATCTAAATTACGTTTATCCCAATCATACAAATCTTTAACAATACCTTCTACTGTGGTTTGAGGCGAATTTACTAAACCACAAGATTTATAAGCTGTTTGAATAGCAGAATTTATAGCTGTATCCAGATTAGCAGTTAAGGCTTGAATGAGGCTCAAAAAACTCCAAGATTCAATTATGATTTTTGCAGGAATCATGTATCCCACTTTAACATTTCTTCGTGGTTCCGCATAAGGTTGTCCATAAAAGTTGTTCCATCTTCTAAAGCAAACTCAACTAATTGCTTTTCTGCCATATTAGATATATATTGTGAATCAGGCTAGTAAGGTCAAATATACCACATTGCCAACATATTTAAACAGCACAAAATAGCACTAAAGATAGTTGTCGCATAGCTAAAGGTATACTTACCCCAAACTTACCCCAATAAAATTTGGGACGAGTATTAAACCCGTCCCAGAACTACCTAAAACCGTGAATTAATCGGTTTTAGCTGTTTTCTCAAAGGCGACACCCGGATTTGAACCGGGGGATGGAGGTTTTGCAGACCTCTGCCTTACCACTTGGCTATGTCGCCGCGCCCACAATTACTAATAGTAGCACCATTTTTCCCAATTTGCACCATCTAGGAGAAATTTTTTTGAAGATTCATGTTTTTACTTAACTGGACAGACAAAAAGCCTGTCCTCCAATGGATCTTAGGGATTTAATTTCACTTCTTCAGCAAAATTCGCCCAGCGCGCAAAGTAAAATGGACCAGCAACAGACCCCCAGATATGCTCATCGGTGTCAGGATTTCGCCCTCTGTCGCGGCTGATGAACTGTTGACCATCAAGTTCAAAATCACTATCTAAATAGGTTCTTTGCCCGTCACGGATGACAATGCAGCCTTTTCCTGGTTCGACTGTGCCTTGGAATTTGTTCCCAGTCCACTCTACAATCATGTTACAACCACAGAGTCTTTCCAAGCGATCGCTCGTTAAAGTCTGCAATCTTGGTAAATCACGGGAAGCACCATAAAAGTCTTTTTCATCTTTGACAGTATAGTTTTCAATATGGATTTTATCCCCCACCGTCGTCAGATGTAACACCCGCAGCCGATAGGGCTTATTCAGCATATAATCATAAGCTTGTTCCACGAACAAACTTACCCCTGATAATACCCCCCAATCCAGGGGACGCATACATACACGAATATGGGCAAAAAAAGCCGGATTCTCAAAAACCTGGGCTTGATTGCTAAAATCAGCCGCCATCCAACGAGCTAAGGTGACAATATCTGTAGAATGAGTCATACCGATTTCGGATTTGGGAATAGGAATGCAATTAATTTTAAATCCTGATTACCCTCAGTCTACACTTTTCTATTGTATGTACTTAACCAAATCGTCCAGACACATAGTCATGGGTGCGAGTATCTAGCGGATTCCGAAAGATTTGACCAGTCTCCCCGAATTCCACCATTTGACCAATGCGGCTTTCATCGGTGCTGAAAAAAGCAGTAAAATCAGAAACGCGAGTTGCTTGCTGCATATTATGAGTAACAATCACAATCGTGAATTCTGTTCGCAATTTGTGAATTAATTCTTCTACTTTCATTGTAGCGATCGGATCAAGGGCTGAACAGGGTTCATCCATTAGTAAAACCTTGGGTTTAACAGCCAAAGCCCTAGCGATACAGAGACGTTGTTGTTGTCCACCAGAAAGACCTGTAGCAGACTGATGAAGTTTATCTTTGACTTCATCCCACAAAGCCGCACCTTTAAGTGCAGATTCGACAACTTCATCTAATACTACTTTTGGAGATCTACCAGCAATTCTCACACCATAAGCCACATTTTCATAAATGCTCATGGGAAAAGGATTGGGTTTTTGGAATACCATGCCAATTTCCCGACGCAGACGATTGATATTAATCTTAGGATCGTAGATGTTCTGACCAAAAAATTCTATCTGACCTTCGACTTTGACTTTTCCTTCTAATTCACTAATCCGATTAATGGTTTTAATAAATGTAGATTTACCACAACCACTAGGACCAATTAATGCAGTAACTTGATTTTTATAGATATCTAATGATATTCCTTCAATAGCTTTATAGTTTCCATAATAAAAGCTAAGATTCTTGACTTGGATGGCAGTAGTTAAGTTACTCATGATTGACTAAAGTACGAAAGAAAATTTTTTAGTTGACCTTATCTTTTCTTAGCAATTACGCGAGATAGCACGCTGAAAAACAAAACTAAAGTTAGGAGAATGATGGAGGTTGTCCATACTAATTGATTTACGGCTGGATCGGGATTGTTATAAAGGTTAAAAATCAATACTGGTAAGGAAGCAGTAGGACTTAATAAACCATCAGACCAATTTTGACTAAATAAAGCGGTAAAAATTAGTGGCGCTGTTTCGCCAGAAGCTCGAGCTATAGCTAAGGAAATACCCGTAGTAATCCCTGGAATAGCCGAACTAACAATAACACGAAAGGTAGTTTGAAAACGAGTTCCTCCTAAGGCTGCGGATGCGAGACGTTGGGGAACAGGAATTAGCTTTAAAGCCTCTTCCGTTGTCAATACTATCATTGGTAGCATGATTACAGCTAAGGCAAAACCACCGGCAATGGCGCTAAATCCCTTAGTTAATAAAACAATTACACCGTAAGCGAATATCCCCACAATAATGGAAGGAACACCTGTCAGAATGCTAGTAATAAACCGCACATACCGCGTAAGTGGGCTGGTTTGACTAAATTCTGCTAAGAAAATTCCTGTAATTACCCCGACAGGAATACTGAGTAATGCACCGATACCTACCATAAGTATAGTACCAAGAATAGCATTAGCAAACCCATTTTCAATTAATGGATGAAATAACATCTCTAGCTTGAAACCAGAAAGCCCCCGTGACATGATTTCCCACAGTATGGATGATAGTGGCAACAGTGCTAAAACACTCAAACCAAAGGCAATCCCATTCATTGCGTATGTAAATAATTGCCTACCTCTGGATAATGGCTGATACAATTCATCCGCTGTGGACTGATCTATTTCTGAATTTGGATAAGCGCTCATGTTAATTTTGGATTTTGGATTTTAGATTTTGAATTGTCTGTAAAGCTATGAACGGGAATGAGGAATAAAATTTACCAAAAAAGCCAGACGATAAGAAACTTTTACTCCTTCCTGATTCTTTCTTCCTCCTTCTTCCTTCTTCCTTCTTCCTTCT
>NZ_VIKY01000197.1:0-17979 GCF_009711925.1 Dolichospermum sp. UHCC 0352
TCCCAGTCAACTTCCATAATTTCTTGGCTAATTTTTGTCCAAATTTCTCTCGGAAATTGCCGCTAATTTATGAAGTTTTGTATTCTTTTTAGGGATTGATTTCTGAAACGACTACAAATAAAGGGTTCTGAAGATCATCTTGTCAGACACACACAAAATTGACAATATAAACCCAATTATGAAAATCTCCATAATTGTAGCAAATCGCCGAAAGTATTGCAAGCTCGTTGCTAAATAAAAATAATTCTCAATTAATTATTAAGAAAATCTAAACTTGAATTATGATGAGTTATGAATATTAAAAGTATTGTTATATTTTCATAAGTTTTAATTATATTTTATTTCTACTATAGCTTTAGCAGAATTTGATGCTTATACCCGATTCAAAGCAATGACTGTCACAGGAAACCCAGAAGCAGGTTTAAGAATACTGTCTAAACTTGATAATCTCACAGAATAGCGCGATCGCCCTACCCGTAATCTAAAATAGTACCAAAGAGTAAAAACCGTAAATCTGGATATGACCACAGCTACACCCGTAAAAACTGAATACGAAGCGATTATTGGCCTAGAAACCCATTGTCAACTTAGTACCAACACCAAAATTTTCTCCAACAGTTCCACAGCTTTTGGTGCTGACCCCAATACTAACATTGACCCAATATGTATGGGTTTACCAGGAGTTTTACCTGTACTGAACGCCAAAGTTCTCGAATACGCCGTGAAAACTGGTTTGGCGCTAAATTGTCAAATCGCTCGGTATAGTAAATTTGACCGCAAACAATATTTTTATCCTGATTTACCCAAAAATTACCAAATTTCTCAATATGATTTACCCATAGCCGAACATGGTTGGATAGAAATTGAATTGGTAGATGATGAGGGAAATCCCAGCCGTAAACGCATTGGTATTACTCGCTTACACATGGAAGAGGACGCGGGGAAACTCGTCCACGCAGGTAGTGATAGGCTTTCCGGTTCTACCTATTCTCTCGTAGATTATAACCGAGCTGGTATTCCCTTGGTGGAAATTGTTTCTGAACCTGATTTGCGAACCGGACAAGAAGCGGCTGAATATGCCCAAGAACTGCGGCGGATTGTGCGGTATCTTGGTGTCAGTGATGGAAATATGCAAGAAGGATCTCTGCGTTGTGATGTGAATATTTCTGTCCGTCCGGTGGGACGAGAACAATTTGGCACTAAGGTAGAAATCAAGAATATGAACTCCTTTAGTGCGATTCAAAAAGCGATTGATTATGAAATTGAACGCCAAATTGCTGCTATTGAATCAGGAGAAAAGATTGTTCAAGAAACCCGACTGTGGGAAGAAGGTTCACAACGCACCAGCAGTATGCGGATTAAAGAAGGTTCTAGTGATTATCGTTACTTCCCAGAACCAGATTTAGCCCCCATTGAAGTCACTCAAGCAGAATTAGATTCATGGTTAAGTGAATTACCCCAACTACCTGCGATAAAACGCCATCATTATGAAAATGAGTTGGGACTTTCGGCTTATGATGCGCGGGTCTTAACTGAGGATAAACCAGTTGCGGACTATTTTGAAAGTGCAATATCTAAAGGTGCAAATCCCAAATCTGCGGCTAATTGGATTACTCAAGATATCGCTGGGTACTTAAATAAACAAAAACTCACCATCTCTGAAATTAAACTGACTGCTGTTAATCTAGCAGACGTGATTACTCGCATTGAAAATGGTAAAATCAGCAACGCTCAAGCTAAGGAAAAACTCACAGACTTATTAAATGGAGTTTCTCCAGAAACAGCTTTTGCTGGTCAAGAACTCATTTCAGATCGTACCATTCTCGAACCGATTATTGATGAAATCATGGCTGCTAACGCCCAACAAGTCGAAAAATACCGCAAAGGTAACACCAACCTCAAAGGCTTTTTCGTCGGACAAGTCCTGAAAAAAACCGATAAACGTGCAGAACCCAAACTCACCAATCAATTGTTAGAAGAGAAACTCAATGCCCCAATGTAGGGTGACACCCCTCACCCTGAAAATGGTATAGTGTGATAATAAGACGCAACTTGATTATCAGGAGAGCTAGTTTTTATTGGCTCTCTTTCTTTTTAGAGGGAACAGGGAACAGGGAACAACGGACAACGGACAACGGACAACAGACAACGGACAACGGACAAAAATAAAAAATAGGGGGTTTGACCCCTTGGTGCTAGAATTATATAATGTGCTAAGTAGATGCACCCTGATGATTTTAGAGAGCTATCCAAGTAGCTCTCTTTATTTGCCCTAACTTGGCGACGACAAATGGTAGCAAAGAAAAAATGGAACTATCTAGAAATATTAATAAATGATAGTTTATGGACTGAGATAGAAAGTATTGCTGCTAATGTTGGCAATAAAAGAATTGCAGAAATGACAAAAGATTTATGTTTAATAGAAGCAGCACTAGCAACAGATAAAATTGTTATATCATTGGATGATAATACTGCGAGAAAATTTTTTAGTGAAGCATCTGTAAAAATAGATGAACTCAAGGATATTGTATGGGTAAATCCAGATAAAGTAGATGAAGAACAACCAATTGAATGGTTGAGAAATGGAGCAAAAGTAGAAAGCGATCGCCTACTCATGAAGTATTGTAAAAACAAAATATAGAATCTGTAGGTTGGGTTGACGTAAGGAAACCCAACATTAACCAACAATAATACATAAGTTGGGTTGCATTTCATTTAACCCAACCTACAAACTAAAAATATAAATAACATTCCTAATTCAAGTTATAAATTAACCATTATCAACATCTTCTGAAACAGATTCTAGATCGTCTGAAGCCTTTAAAAGATCATCCCAACTATCTGGAGGATTACCACTTGCAAGCATTTTAGTAAAAATGTTGTATGGATCTGTTTTTGCTCCCTCTTTCCGCAGCGAATATTCATCATTTATCCAAGCATAAATAATAACTTTTTCCGTACTGCTATAACGAAAGAATAAACGAAATCTTCTATTAAATTTAGCTCGAAACCAATGCTTTTTATCTGTTCCTAATGTTTTACCTTGCCTAAATTCTGGTGCGCTGGGATCTTCAGGTATTCGCCTAAAAATAAACTCATTAATATTGTTGAGAAACTTTGTAGCTGGATGTTGCTGATATTCTTCAGGATTTTTTTCTTTAAGTTCCTCAACCTGAATAATTAATTTTTTATATTTTTCACCAAAGGCAGGATGAATTTTTAACGTCCACCCATTAACATTCATACAAACATGAAATCCTCTGGTAATTCTTCATCCAGATCAGCTTCCATACCTTCTGTTAGTATAGAGGCACGATGATACATTTCTTCTGTAAGTGTTTCAAGATTGCTAGAATTTTTCTTGATATCTCTAGCCAGGAAATCTAAGAACGCCTTGACAAAAGAATGCTTTTCCATATTTGGAGACAATATTCTATTCATTCCTAGCGTTTCTCCCTTTTTATGATAAACAACCGTATACTTAGTGAAATGATTTACACCAGTGCGAGAAGAATTTGCATTGTTACGAAGCTTGACTTTCATTAATTGAACGGATTTTTATTGAGATCCAATGATTTATATACTCACTCCTTATAGTACCAGATTTTTCTAAAAAAGTCACTTATAAAATTGTAGGTTGGGTTGACGTGAGGAAACCCAACATCAACCAACAATAATAAATGTGTTGGTTTGCATTTCATTTAACCTAACCTACAAATTACTAATTGCTACATACAACATAGTTGAAAATATTGTATCATATATGTATCGTCTATATAGTTTATTTAGTTATGAAAGTCTTTGATATCTACTCAAAACGGCAAAAAAAACTCCCTGATGTGTATCAGTGTGATAATATTCCTGAGCCTCTCCGTATACAGATTGTTCATATTATAAAGGATCTTATTGATCTTTGTGGGAAAGATAAAAGTGAAGAAGTTTTTCTGCATATTGACAATATGATATGTCGTGAACATGGGAGATTGAGTTTGGTTTCAGATCTCTCATTGGCTTTGAGTCCAGATATTGTGCAATACAATATGAAATACACTAAAGGAGTATTGAATTTTATATTAGAAGAGGAAGAAATAGAACAGGTTCTTTCTAGCGTTGAATTAACCTTTAAATTTTTTGAAAATTTATATAATAAAGGTGATACAACAAAAAATATATCAAATACAATTGATCAATTAATCAAGGAATTGAACTTTAGATTTAGGGAACACGGAGTAGGTTATCAATATGAATCAGGTAAAATTATAAGAGTTGATTCTCAAATGATACATTCTGAAGCAGTCAAGCCAGTTTTACACTTATTAAGTGATCCTCGATTTCAGGGAGCAAATGAGGAATTTTTGAAAGCCCATGAACATTATAGACATGGTAATTACAAAGAATGTCTTAACGAATGTCTGAAGGCTTTTGAAAGTACCATGAAGATTATTTGTAACAAGCAAGGCTGGATTTTTCAACCTACAGATACAGCCAAACCACTTATTAAAATTTGCTTTCAAAATCATCTAATTCCAATTTATTTACAAGATCAATTTTCATCACTCAAGCAAAGTCTTGAAGGTGGTATTCCTACTATAAGGAATAAACAATCAGCGCATGGACAAGGTTCTCAACCTGTTAATGTTCCACAATATTTTGCAGCTTACCAGCTTCATCTAACAGCAAGTACAATTTTGTTTTTGATAGAAGCCGAAAAATCGCTTTCTTAAATACTAAAAACACATATTTTGTAGGTTGGGTTGACGTATGTTACCCAACATTAACCAATAATAATACATAAGTTGGGTTGCATTTCATTTAACCCAACCTACAAAAATATTAACCCAAAACGAAATTCACCAACTTACCAGGAACAACAATCACCTTTTTGATTTCCTTCCCTTCCAGATAACGTTGTCCGGCTTCCGACTCCCGCGCATACTTCTCCAACTCCGCTTTATCAGATTGGGAAGGAACTTGAATAGCACCGCGAGTTTTACCCATAATTTGAATTACCAAAGTAATTTCATCAGCTATCAAAGCCGCAGGATCAAAACTTGGCCAAGTTTGGGTATGCACAGAGTTTTTATTCCCCAATAACTGCCATAATTCATCACCAATATGGGGGGCAAAAGGCGCTAACATAATCACCAAAGTTTGCATCCCTTCCGCGTAAATTGGGGAATTATGACAATCAGCATCAGTCAAGGCATTACTTAACTTCATTAATTCCGAAATTGCCGTATTGAATTGATATTCATCTACCACATCTTCCGTAATTGCTTGAATAGCAATATGAATGAAGCGACGTAAATCTTTTTCGGCTTTCGTCAGTTGTCCGTTGTCCGTTGTCAGTTGTTTTGGACTTGCAGCATAATCTGTTACCAACCGCCAAACGCGATTTAAAAAGCGGAATTGTCCCTCAACATCAGCCTCATCCCATTCTAAATCTTTTTCAGGAGGTGCTTTAAATAAAATGAACATTCTCGCCGTATCTATGCCATATTTATTAATCACATCTTCCGGTGCTACACCATTGCCTTTTGATTTGGACATGGTAGCATAGAGACGTTGTAAAGGTTCTCCAGTTTGTGGATCTATAGGATTATTAGCATCAACTAAATTTGAAGGAATCCATTTATCTTTACCACCTTTATTCGGGTTCATGTAAGTTAAACCCTGTACCATTCCCTGAGTTAACAGCTTTTGAAATGGTTCATCAAAGTTAAATAACCCTCTATCTCTTAATACCTTAGTGAAGAAACGCGAATACAATAAATGTAAAATTGCGTGTTCAATTCCGCCCACATATTGATCTACAGGCATCCAATCATTTACTTTACCAGAATCAAAAATCTTTTCCTCATTTTTGGCATCAGAATAACGTAAGAAATACCAAGAAGAATCAATAAAAGTATCCATTGTATCGGTTTCCCGTTTCGCAGGAGTACCGCAAGTTGGACAAGGAACATTTACCCAACTTTCTAATTGTGCTAAAGGTGAACCACCACGACCACTTAATTCAATATCTTCTGGTAATTGTACAGGTAAATCTTTGTCAGCTACAGGCACAATTCCACATTCAGGACAGTGAATAACAGGGATAGGTGCGCCCCAATAACGTTGTCGAGAAATCAACCAATCTCTGAGGCGATATTGTATTCTTAATTTACCAAAGTTTTGGTTTTCGGCAAATTCGATAATGGCTTTTTTCGCATCTACAGAATTCATGCCATTGAAGTCACCGGAATTAACTAAAATTCCCGTTTCTGTATATGCTGATTTTAAAGTTTCTTCTGCACCAATTTCCGGGACAATGACAACTTTAATAGCTAAATTTTGTTCTTTAGCAAATTTGAAATCTCGGACATCATGTGCCGGTACACCCATTACCGCACCTGTACCATATTCATAAAGTACATAATCTGCAATCCAAATCGGTACTTCTTCCCCGGTAAAGGGGTTAATAACTTGACCACCAGTGGGAATACCCCGTTTAGGTTTATCTTCCGCAGTCCGTTCTAACTCGCTTTGGTTGCTGACTTCCTTAATAAAGGCTTCTACCGCTGCTTTTTGGTCTGAAGTTGTCACCACTTGAGTTAAGGGGTGTTCTGGGGCTAATACGACGTAACTCACGCCATAAACAGTATCGGGACGGGTGGTATAAACGCCGATTTTTTCATCTAAGCCCACAATAGGAAATTCTAAATATGCACCGGTGGATTTTCCTATCCAGTTGGCTTGCATTAATTTAACTCGTTCCGGCCAACCTGTGAGTTTATCTAAGTCATTTAATAATTCTTCGGCGTAGTCGGTAATCTTGAAAAACCATTGACGCAGTAATTTACGTTCTACTATTGCTCCACTGCGCCAGGAACGTCCTTCGTTATCAACTTGTTCGTTTGCCAATACAGTTTGGTCAATGGGATCCCAGTTAACTGCGGCTTCTCTTTGGTAAGCTAAACCGGCTTGTAAAAATTGCAGAAATATCCATTGCGTCCATTTGTAATAATCGGGGGAACAGGTAGCAAGTTCAGTTTCCCAATCTAAGGATAAACCCAGACGTTGTAATTGTTGCCGCATTTGGGCAATATTTTGATATGTCCATTTAGCAGGGGGTACACCTCTATCAATGGCGGCGTTTTCTGCGGGTAGTCCGAAGGCATCCCAACCCATTGGATGTAATACCCGATACCCTTGCATCCGTTTGAGGCGGGCAATCACATCTGTAATTGTATAGTTACGAACGTGACCCATGTGCAAGCTACCAGATGGGTAAGGGAACATGGAAAGCGCGTAGAATTTTGGCTTGTTTGTATCTTGAGGGGTTTTATCTAAGCCAAGTTCTAACCATGTTTGTTGCCATTTTTCCTCTATTGCGGCTGGTTGGTATGATGTTTTTTGGGGGGACTCCACAACTAAAACTCCTAATGCTTTTACCTAATCTCGCTATTGTGGCATAATTGTAGATATCAGACATTAAGAGTGAAAATTAAATAATTAAATCAGCTATATAGCGAACTGCTTGCAGCAGCGCTTCGCTATCGCATCCTTCACCCTAAGCATTACCCAGAAAATAAGATACAATGGGCAGAGCGATCGCTATTGTTAATAGTGCAGAAAAATTAGGACGTTGCAGCTAATTAATTGAATTATGTTGCAGCCAAGTTTCTAAATCTGTAACTGAAGTAAAATCTAACAAAGCTTCTCCTAATTCTTCAAGTTTTTCAACAGTTAACTCTTGAACTTTTTGAATTAATAATGAGTCAATTTCCTCAATTCGACGATTTAATTGCCGGATAATTAGACGTTTTTCTTTTTGCAGTCCTTCTTGTAATCCCTCTTGTTTAGCTAGTTCTCTATCTTGTTGGTAAAGTGGTGCTAATCGCATAATCAACTCCTGATCTTCTGTTTGTGAACTTTGATTGATTTTTAAGTTTTTCTGGAGGTTATAGAGTAGTTCTAAGGTGATTTTGACGTAAGGTTGATTTAATGGTAACGCAGCTAATTCATCAATTGCTCGTTTTTGGACTGTACCTCTACCTAAAAGTCTTAACCACAGTGTTTCTTGAGTTTGTGGTAATTGATGAATAACGACAATTGCGGCCTGTAATGATTTTGCTAAATAGTATATTCCGGGTAAGGAATCTGGTTTTGTTGTCTCGCTAAATCCTGAGATGATGTTTCTTGAGGCTGTGGGGGTGAGAATCCACAATTTAGGAATTTCGATTTTTGTTTTGTTGGTTTGTTCGCGTTTGGCTGCTCTTCTTAATGCACCTCTGACTTCTAATGATTTTAACAGACAATCACAGATTTCTTCTGTTGATGCTGGGTTGCGAAATGGCTCGAATATGGCTGGTGTTGTGGCTAATTTTCCTAATAATCCTAATAGTTCTACGTTGGTTGTTTGGTTGGGAAATGGTGTGAATAATACGTCTATTTCCCGGATTTCTCCAGCTACTTGACTGGCTGCTTGTACTTCTCCGAATGGTTTGAGTAGTTCTTCTAAATAGTCTTTGGCAAATTGGTCATGTATAAAGCGTGTCATCTTCGGGGTTGCTTTAGAGATATCTTAGATGTTGCCAGATCCCCGACTTCTTTAAGAGGTCGGGGATCTATTCTCTGCTATTATCTACTTGACTAAATCTAAAGTTTTCTGTATTATGGACGAAGCACTCATCAAGCATCCGAAAATCTAAAAAAATATTTTTTATAGCTCCACTCCGTTACAGTAGAGAAGCGAAAAGAATAAGAAGAGCAGAGGGTAAAAGGGTAAGAGTATAAAGGGCTACAAAGTCCTCCCAACAGCGCAAACAACACGAAAACCAAAATCGTTGCTGCTGCTGTCGCGCTCCGCCCAAGTGTTGTAGCGAGACGCGGAACGGCAGAATTTAGGATAGTTGACCCAAGAACCGCCACGCAGCGCACTACAAGAACTGCTTAGACTTGTCAATGCACTACCGTCTATAGGCGCATTTATATAATTTTCATGCCACTCATCTTCGCACCATTCCCACACATTCCCGCACATATCATATAAACCAAAAGGATTGGCGGGAAAAATTCCTACATCTGTGGTTTTTCCTCGATATTCTCCTTTTTGTCCCTGTTCATAAGTGTAGTAGCTACCATCATAATTGGCTAAATCTGTGGAAATCGTTTCCCCAAAATAAAATGGGGTAGTAGTTCCTCCACGACAAGCATATTCCCATTCCGCCTCACTAGGCAAGCGATAGGTTTTACTTGTCTTTTGGGAGAGTCTAGCGCAAAATTCTTGAGCATGATTCCACGATACACGCTCAACAGGTAAATTATCACCTTTAAAGTTCGATGGATCAGATTCTAAATCAATCTTAACTTTTTCTAGTGCAGCTACAGCTTGCCATTGTTTTTGAGTAACTGGATATTTACCCATAAAAAACGGGGGAACAGTAACTTGATGTTGTGGACTTTGGGATTTGCGATAACCTTCCTCACTTTCTGGAGAACCCATGATAAAAGTCCCTCCAGAAATATGCACCATTTCCAGAAATGCACCATTTCCTAAATCTTGAGGAAAATACTCGGCGCTTTTGGCAATACGTTTAATTCCTGTACCATTCTTATTTATCTGAGCAGTTTCAAACTGAAAAGTCTTTAACTGATAACCAGATTTATTTTTTTCTGCTTCTGCTTCTCGCTGGCGTTGCAATCTTTCTGCTTCTTGCTGCAATCTTAGTTGTTCGGCTGCTTCTGCCTCTCGTTGGCGTTGCAATCTTTCTGCTTCCTGCTGCAATCGTAATTGTGATAATTCTTTTGCTTGTTGCTGAAGTTGCAATGCTTCCTCTTCTTGCTGCTTTTGTATCTGAAGCTGTTTTTGATATTCTGCTTCTTTAACAGATGTAATTTCTAACTCCATTGATTCTACATCCTCATCTCTCAAACCTAAAACATCTTGTTGATAATCTTTTAATATCTTCAAAGTATGTTCATCTAGAGGATATTGTTGCTCAACTTCTTCTGCAAAATATTGTTTATAACTTTGCAAATTTATTAATCGTCTCCGAAAAGGTTCTAAAACTTCCGTTTCTATTTCCTCGGCTTTTGCATCTGTAATTACCAAAGTTTTCCGTTTTGCTTTTAAAACTTCAATAGCAATTCTTTTAAGTTCACCATTTTTAGCATATTGTTCAACCAATTTGCGATACTCTGCTTCTGGATTTTTGGGAGCATAGGCCAATAAAATATTGTATCCTTCCTTGTCCAGAATGATATCTGGTGTCATGTTAGGCTTTACCGCTTGGACTTTTGATTTAGCGTAAGTGTGTAGTTCTTGGACATGAATATTGCCATCGTTATCTGTATCTGCTGCACCTGTCTCAATTCCCTCAACTAAATATTGAGTATAGAGGGAAAGTGTTGCACCTTCTTGTGCAAAGGAAGTTTGAGTTGCACCAGAAGATGTAAGCACAACTCGTCCTTCTGCACCTAATTGCTTTTTGATATCTACTCCAATACTTTTTGTGTGCCAACCATTAGCAAAAGCACCACTATAACAAGCATCTAAAATTAAAACTTGTCGTTTGGAATAACAACTTTTTGATTGTGTTTGAATAAAATTTGCATCTACAGCAGTGGCTTCAAAGTTATCTTTTGCTGTGTTGCGAGTTGCTAAATAGAGATGATTATCATCATTAGTAATTCCATGTCCAGAAAAATAGAATAATAATAAATCTTCTTTACCTGCGTTCTTAAACAGCTTTTGAATTCCTATTCTCATAGCTACTGAATCAGGATTCAGCAGCCGTTCTACCTGTGCAAAATTTCCCAAGTTGGGATTTTGCAAAACTCGTTCCATAGCCTGGACATCATTGAGTGCAGATAATAGGGGTGGGATACCTGCACCATATTCACTGACTCCAATCAGTAGAGCCATTTTTTTAGCCATTGTCACCACCCATTGCGGCTAATAGGTCTTTTGCTATTTTTTCGCTTTCTAGCAGTTCTTGGCGGCTTTTGGCTTTGATACTGACTTCTTTCTCACCGACTTTGACAGTCAGTTCGATGGGTTTGTCTCCCAAGCGATCGCCCAAAAAGGCTAAAAATGTTTTAATATTTTTCATACTGACTTGTGCTGTCAGCACTCCGATCAAAGTTGCAAAACCTGGCTTACTTCCTGCTTCTGGGTTAAGATCTTCAGCACGGTCTGCTTTTTCCACTTCGTCGGAATCTCGTAATTCCCGCAGCAACTTACTTGCTATTTTTAGCCGTCTGTCATCATCTAATTCTGGGTCATTAACAGCAAAAGTAAATTGAATTGTGTAATCATCTGTCATATTCACCACCACACTCCGATTATTTCCCTAGTAATATAGCATACGGTAAAACTCTCCACTGTCTTGTCAAAAAAAGCCGAGAATTTTTTTGTTCCCTATTTTCTTACTACTCACATTCCGCACTTCATTTTCTAGTACAGACATAAGTGTAATAAGTAACAGAAATAGCTTAAATATAAAGTTGCGTAAATCCTGTTAATAAGGTATTGACAATAAATTCAGAAGAAAAAATGAGAAAATGAGTCTGAATGAAATCAAAATACCAAAAAATATAAATAACCAAAAAGAAGAATTTGAGTTTCTTCTTTGTGAATAATGACTTTTATTTTCATAGTTTGAATTTCAAGTTTTTCAGTAGGGGATGATTTTAAATCCTTATATCTTAATAATAAGGTTGAGAGCCTGTGGTTGGTACTTTCTTAAAACCTATCTTGAAAAGCAATTGTTCTAGGTCAGGAAACTGAATATCTCTCATCATATTAATGTCAGTCATCTATCTTAGGGTTAATTTAAAATATCTAACTCAGGATTAATTAAATTACTTTTATTAAAGCATAATCTGTTTATAGCAGGTTAATTCCAACTATTTTATTTTGGAGATATAAGATTATGTTGCAAGCAGATTTGACGACTTCCCAGACAAAAAAAGATACTTCTTTAAACGCTTTTGATGAAAATTGTTTATCGGAATTAAGTTCGGAACAAGCTTCTAATATTGCTGGAGGATTTACACTTAAAAATAATACAGAAGCACCGAGGATTTTTTATAATTTTGGGGAGAAGTCACCCCTACAACAACAAACTTTAAAACCGGGAGAAAGCGGCACTTATCCAGGAGAGTTTCTTTTGTATAATTCTTCAGCAGGAAGTTCCGGAATTAGCCCCGCAGTATTCAAAGCAGATCCTTCCGGTACATTCAGTTTAAATCAATCAGGAACTAAGATAATTCCTACTGATCTTAGCTCTTCTAATGGAGGTGGGAATGGTGGAAATGGGGATTGCTAAAAAAGCGATGAAAAGCTAAGAGTCGGTAAATAGATTTTAAATAGAAAGCCTCTATAATTCCATAGAGGTTTTATTTATAGTTATGGAAATTGCCAATTATTTACACCACTTCACAAGCATGAACTAAAGGTAATAAAGGGCCAATTTGTTCCTGTCCATTGACAGCCAAATCACTGTGACACAAATACAATTTATCAGACACCCGCGCCAGCAAATCAGCGACAATTCTTTGTAATCTTTCTTCTTCGGCTAATTCTTCATCTGCTGCTGTCCAAGGTTGTCCTAACCTATCCTGTAAAAATAAAGTAGCACCAAATAAAGTTGCCGCACCACCTTTAGCCCATAGCGGTGAACCAATATCTAACCAAAAATGCCAACGGTGATTTTTGCGACTCGCTCGGTATTGAAATATAGTTGCTAAAGTTACAGCTTTTCTACTGCTACTGATAGCACCTACAGGATAGGGATTTGCAGTAATTGTCCCCCGTCGCAGCAGTTGAATAAATATGGCTATCGCCACGCTATCGCTATCAATAATGGTAATACTGAGAGTTTCTGGTGTATGCAGCGAAAGAAATAGAGGATCGGTTTGTTTTAAGCGGGTGTCTATTTCCCAATAATGTTGGGCTGTTTCTAGTAATTCTCTTAATGCTGCTAATTCTTGATATGAAGGGTTTTTATCCTTACACACAAACTCTTGAATGGCTTTGTAGAGGAGAAAAATGGGGGTGAGGAGAAGTCGCTGGTGATATTCCTCTCTCTGTTTGCCAATCCATTGTAATATATCTTCATAAGCCTGAGTGGCAATATAGCCAATTCTATCCCAGCGTTCAAAGGTTTTCACTGGTAATAAATTGGGTGTGTCGGGGTGGGGAACGAAACAAGCATCTGCTATTAACCCCGCTCGCACCGGATCTATTTTAGAATGATGGAATCCTTTTTCCTCTCCATTTTGGGTTTGATATTGACTCAAAACCACCAACATTTCCGCCACCGCATCTCTATCTACCAATCGTCCTAAACCGGGGTAAATTAGAGTCATTAGGGTGAGTAATGCTCTGACTACTGAAGAACTGATTAAAGGGCGTTGTTCGTTGAGAGATGCAACTTCGATATTTTGCTTGGTTAATATTTCTACTATGGTATAACGAGCGATCGCATCTAAACCCGGTGCAATAATTGCTACCTCATCTGCCGCTACTTCCCCGGATTTAACCCCATCAATAATCATCTCGGCTGTTTGGCGTAATAGCTGGGCGCGGGAAGTGGTTTGAATCGGCTGGACATAACTGGGTAAACTCAACATCGTCATCGGCTGTGTTACCAATTCTACCATTTGACTGGTGAGAGAATAACCCAAACTATCCAAAGGTGGGTTAGTTAAATTTTCTACTTGACAACGGGCAGATAATCTGGATAGATATTCAGGATCTCCACCTAAACCCCAGCGTACCTTCCCATGAAAATTGTAGCTAAACGCGCCCACAGCCCCAGCATCTAATAAAAATTCAAATAAGTTAGCAGCGATCGCCGGATAATCATCTACATCATCTGCTATGATGCCCTGATAGCGTTGTTTTAGATGTTCCTGATAGCTACTATTAGTTAATAATTTTTGGTGATACAGTTCAGTAATTAGCGCATAAGTCAATAACCCCCGTTCTAAACACCAATTCCGCCAATTTAGTAGTAAAGAACCCAAAAACTGTGGTTCTAAATTGATAGAACTATCTTCTAAACCACTGTGCAATATTTTAGGAATGTCTTCACAGGGTACACCGCTATAAGCTGCTAATTGCCATAAATCCAGGATACGTCTGACCAAACGATTTTCATTCATCCCTACACGCCGCAAAACCTCTGAATCTAACTGACAACTCCAGAGTTTTGTCGCCAATTCTTGTTCCGTTTCTGGGCGTAATCTGACGGGAAATTGAGCTTTAATTGACAACGAATCAATTAGTAACGGCCAAAATAAAATCACCTCATCTTGGAAAAAACCCAAAGCTGTTTTAACGCGAATAGGATATTTTCCTAATGTTAAAGTGGTAACTCTATCAGCTAATTCCCTGCGGTTATCATCATTAGCAGCTAACAATAAAATACCTAGTTCTTTTTGGTGTAAATTCACCTTTGAATCTATAGGTTGAGGTTGGGAATTGTGAATATTTTTATTATAAAATAAATCAGGTACTTGACTATCAATTTGCAACCAAGCACTAAACTGGTTTACCAAGCGAGTAGTTTTACCACTACGACTAGTACCAAAAATCCAAAGGGAATCAGAAATCATAAGACCTTGTGGTAAGCGGGAAACGAGCGTGTCTTTAGACCTGAGAGGGAAGCGGCACGACCGGTTTTAACCGCTGTGGTCTTTCGGACATCTTGACAACCCCTATATCTTTCGCTAGGATAACTTGAGTTACAGCGAAACTAAAATGTATCTGACTCAAAAGAATCAAATACGGGGACTCAAAGCTAATGAATTTACAGCCCTGAAGGAACTCTGTAGACTGAGTAAGAATCTCTACAATGTAGGGCTTTACACAGTTAGGCAGTATTACTTTCAAGAGCGGAAACATTTAAAATATGAGTCCAACTATCACTATTGTAAAGGAAATGAGAACTATCGGATGCTTAACACTGATATTGCTCAACAAACACTGAAGGTAGTTGATAGAACTTTTCGCAGTTTCTACGGATTGATTACCTCAGTTAAATCTGGATCTTACAGTAGTAAAGTAAGACTACCTCATTATCTGCCCAAGGAGGGATATTTCCCTTTGATCATGCCCAGAGTCAAAGTCAAAGATGGGAAATTTCGGATTCCTATGTCTACTGCTTTCAAGGCTCAATATGGTGAAATCTGGATACCATTTCCTAATAGATTAAACCAAGAGACTCTTAAAGAAGTTCGCATCCTCCCAAAATATAATGGGCGTTTTTTTGAGGTTGAATTCATCTCTGAAGCTGAAGAAACACCGATTGAGACTAAAGCCGAAAGTGCTATTGGCATTGACTTGGGACTTGATAATCTAGCGACTTGCATTGACACCAATGGGGCATCCTTTATTTTGGATGGCAAACCACTTAAATCCTTCAACCAATGGTTCAATAAGGAAAATGCTAGACTGCAATCTATTAAAGATTTGCAGAAAATCAAGGGAACTACAGAGCGTCAAGCTAGACTAGCTGTTAATCGCAATGCCAAAGTTCGAGATTATTTAAATAAAGCTGCTAGGTACGTTATCAACCATTGCATTGAGCATCGCATTGATAAGTTGGTAGTTGGATTCAATATTGAGATGAAGCAATCCATCAATATTGGTTCCCGTAATCATCAGAACTTCGTACAGATTCCCCACAGTAGTTTGAGATTTAAACTGAAAGCTCTCTGTGAGAGATACGGAATCAAGTATGTAGAACAGGAAGAGTCCTATACTAGTAAGGCTAGTTTTTTAGACAATGATAATATTCCTGTTTTTAATGCCGACAATCCCAAAAAGCACGAATTCTCTGGCAAGCGAATTCAGCGGGGTCTGTATCGTACTCAATTTGGTATTTTAGTGAACGCAGACTGCAATGGTGCAGCCAATATTCTCAAAAAAAGTAAGCACAATGCTTTAAGCGGAGTGTCTAGTGGCTGTTTGGCACAGCCTTTACGAGTGAAAATCTCCTAAGAATCTCAGCGGCTTGGCTCCCTGAGAATGTCAATCTTTTTGCGTTAACTTAAGTTTAAGAATTTAGTGAATAATGCCAAATAATTGTCTCGATGAAAAATACCGTGTTTAGCCAAAAAATATACCCCTTTTTACTAGCTGCTTACAGATGGTATCTACTGACACCAGAACGTTCTTTAGATACAGCTTATCAAGCGGCTATACAAATTAAGGAAATTGAAGATAAACACTTCAATGGTAACAAAATAGACTCCGAATTTACCATGCACAGCACCAGCGTCATGGATTATTTTCAAGGAGATTTGCAAAAGTTATTAAAAACTGTCCAAATGCGGCTGACGGAATTCAAAGCCAGTCGGTGGTTTGCGAATGAATCTAAACAAAAAGCTGCTATGAAAGTGGGGATAGAATATTCTAGCCCAGCATCAATTTTAGAGAAACTAGAATTCATTGATCAAATTACATCTAAATACACTAATAATGATATAGATGCAAATTATAGAAATTCCCATCCTCAACCTGTTGAACCCCCCACAGATTTAGTTAATTCTCCACAATTTACACCAAAAACATCACGGAAAGTTACCCAAAATATATCTAGAGGAAAAGCCAATACTACAGGTATTTTACCTCGTTCAATTTTAAGCACAATTACGCGGCTACAAGTAGAATTAGATCCAGAATCTGAACAAAATGTAGTTAAAAATTTTCGTAAAGCCCAACAAAGAAGTATTATCTCAATTCGGTTTATCCTTTTACTTATTATCGTTCCTCTTCTGACTCATCAATTATCCAAAGCTTTAATTGTTGGTCCATTGGTAGAACATTTCCGAAATGAGAAAACAGTAGAAGTTTTCTTAAATGGAGAAATGGAAGAAGAAGGATTATTAGCATTACAAAGGTTTGAAGAAAGAATCAAATTTGAAGCCTTAATTAGTAATGCACCTGCGCTTGGGGCTGAAGAATTAGAAACAAAAATGAAGGAGAAAGCAGAGGAAGTAAAAAAGGAATTTCGCAAAGAAAGTGATAATGCCATTAAAAATGTATTTGCTGATATTTTCGCGGTAATTACTTTCACTATCTTATTACTTGTTAGCAAATCTGATATCGCTGTATTAAAAGATTTCTTTGATAATGTAGTCTATGGTTTAAGCGATAGTGCTAAAGCATTTATTATCATTTTATTTACCGATGTTTTTGTCGGCTTTCACTCTCCTCACGGTTGGGAAGTTCTCTTAGAGGGAATATCACGACATTGGGGATTACCAGCCAATCGAGATTTTATTTTCTTATTTATTGCCACATTTCCCGTAATTTTAGATACGATTTTTAAATATTGGATTTTCCGCTATTTAAATCGGATTTCACCTTCTGCCGTTGCTACCTACCATAACATGAATGAATAACCAGCATTTTGCTAACATTACTATTAGGTATCCGCTCAATATATCGGGGAAAGAGTTATTCAGGCACCCATGACAAACCAAAAGAATTGAGAGCAGATTTTTCTCGAATAATAGTTGCCAAAGAAGGAATATTCCCAACCTGAGAAATCCGGTCACGGATATATTCAAAAAAACTGATACCCAACTGACGAGTAGTAGCAACAAGAGACATAAAAGTATCCCAAGCCTGAGTACCCTCAATAGTTTGAGTGGCATAACTAATATTACGTCGTTGCACCATCGTCCGAGCAGCTAACTCCGCCGGATTATTATGCAAAGGCAATTCAGGATGCTCTAATACTAAAAGCAACTCGGAAATTTTCAGCAGCGTTAATCGTTTTCGCTCATCCAACTGTTGATAACCACTTTCTGTAGAAAAAAGCGTCCAAAATTCCGACCTGAGTTCGTCAGCTTGCTCCTGACAAGGAGAATCTCGATAAGCTAATAATTTCCGGTAATATTTCCAGAAATTATCCAGGAAATCTTTTAAACCCACATTCCGCACCCCAAAATGTTACAGAGGGAAATTACGGAGATGAA
>NZ_VIKY01000198.1:0-1002 GCF_009711925.1 Dolichospermum sp. UHCC 0352
CTGTAGCGTAGCTGACCGTATCCCTACCGTAGTTAATCCTAATCTTAGGATGTTGATACTGGCGTTAATATCTCTATCTTCTACGAACCCACAATGATGACAATTGTGAGTTCTAGTTGATAGA
The DNA here is from genome assembly GCF_009711925.1 of Dolichospermum sp. UHCC 0352. Classification (NCBI taxonomy): domain Bacteria; kingdom Bacillati; phylum Cyanobacteriota; class Cyanophyceae; order Nostocales; family Aphanizomenonaceae; genus Dolichospermum; species Dolichospermum sp. UHCC 0352. The sequence goes on from NZ_VIKY01000198.1 coordinate 125, forward strand.
GATTTTTTGACTTTTTGACCACAATTAGAGCAATTTTGAGAAGTATTATGGGGAGGAACAGCAACTGTTACTTTCCCATATTTGAGTCCAAAATATTCTAGCCATTGTCGAAAAGTCGCCCAGCCAGCATCAGAAATTGATTTAGCTAAATGTCGGTTTCTTACCATGCCTTTAATATTTAAGTCTTCATAAGCTACCAAATCGTTAGATTGGATCACGGAATATGCTAATCTCTTGCAATATTCTTTTCGCTGCCTACTTACTCTTAGATGTTTACGGGCATACCTATTTTTAGCTTTTATATAGTTCTTGGATTGTGGTTGTTTAGCTTTCTTTTTATCTCTACTGAACTTCTTGGATTTTTTGCGATTAGCTCGACTTAACTGTTTCTCTGATTTTCTGTAAAATTGTGGGGCAGGCTCTACATTACCTTTTGAATCAGCAATGAAATATTTTAAGCCCACATCTAAGCCAACGATTTGATTCGTGGGTTGAGATTCAATTCTAATTTTGACATCAATTGCAAATTGAGCATAGTATCCATCAGCCCGACGAACTAGACGAACTCGTTTAATTTGTTTGATGTCATAGAAATTAAGATCATAAGTACCTTTTAATTTCAAAGTACCTATACCTTTCTTGTCAGAGAAAGTAATTGCTTTTCTAGTTTCGGATAGCTTCCAGCCGGTAACTTTGTACTCAACTGAACGGCAATTCTTTTTGAATTTTGGAAATCCCTTCTTACCCTTAACTTTCTTTTTGCAATTATCGTAAAACCGAGCTATTGCACTCCAAGAACGTTCCGCAGCAGATTGTCTTGCCATTGAATTAAGTTCATCCGCAAAAGGAAATTCAGATGCCAAAATCGCGCAATATTT